>NZ_CP097122.1:492500-675000 GCF_024029775.1 Fructobacillus americanaquae | reverse complement strand
AGAACATGGAGAATTACCCAAGTCTGGCTGAAGGGAACGGTCTTGAAAACCGTCAGGTCGGGAAACCGGCGCGGGGGTTCGAATCCCCCATTCTCCTTACGGGTTGAGCCCCAAAAATAATATTATCGCGGGATGGAGCAGTTCGGTAGCTCGTCGGGCCCATAACCCGAAGGTCGTAGGTTCAAATCCTACTCCCGCAATTGGTCGCATGGTCTAGTTGGTTAGGACGCCTGCCTGTCACGCAGGAGATCACGGGTTCGAATCCCGTTGTGACCGTTTTCTGAAAAAGAAAAGTTGGCTCTGTAGCTCAGTTGGTAGAGCAATGCATTGAAGCTGCATGTGTCGGCGGTTCGATTCCGTCCAGCGCCATTGGGGGAACCCAGAAAAGATGCGAATGTAGTTCAATGGTAGAATTCCAGCCTTCCAAGCTGGCTATGCGGGTTCGATTCCCGTCATTCGCTTAGGCAAAGAGCCGAAACGATGGGCCATTAGCTCAGTTGGTTAGAGCGCTGTGTTGATAACGCAGAGGTCCCAGGTTCGAGTCCTGGATGGCCCATGACAAAGAAGACTTCGGTCTTCTTTTTTTGTACAATGTGATTCCTGATGCTCTGTTGGCAGTTCGTTTCTTTAACTATTTGTTTTGTTTGCCAAATGACGAATACTTTAAACATTTGACCGGTTAGTTAATTCATGTCCAGCTATTTTTATGTTTTTTAGTGATTGTTCGTCGCCCTGTCTTGCCTTTTTGGATGAAAATCGCTATACTAAACCTAAGCAAATTTCTGTTATAAGTAGATCAACATAGAGAGGCTCTGGATGGTGAAAAGAGTCATATCGAAACTCCGACAGATTTACGTTAGCGAGTAATGTCGCTCGGTTTACCACCGTTATCAGGCTTTAATTGAGTGCTGCATGTTTTGCAGAACTAGGGTGGTACCACGGATTGCGCTTTTTCGTCCCTTGACTAGGAATAGTTGGATGAAAAGGCGCTTTTTATTATCCAAAGAGGAGAACAAACGTGTTAGATTTGAAATACCTACGAAAGAATCAAGAAGTTGCAACACAAAAGTTGACTGATCGTGGTGTGCAAGAAGGTGTCTTAGCTGATTTGTTAGCCGCAGATCAAAAGCGGCGCGATGTGATTGCCAAGGTTGAAGAACTCAAGGCTAAGCGTAATGAAGCATCTGACAAGATTGCTTTTGCTAAGCGCCAAAAAGAGGATGCATCGGCCGCTATTCAGGAAATGCAGGCCGTCGCAAAGGAAATCAAAAATCTCGACCAAGAGTTAGAGGGCTTAGACCAAGCGGTTAAGGATCAGGCGGCACACTTGCCAAATATTGCCGAAGATGATGTCCCAGTTGGTCCTGATGAAGAAGCCAATGTTGAAATCAGAACCTGGGAACCAGCGGATTACGAAGGTCGTCCACTGGTCAAGACAGAAGCACCAGCATGGTTGAAGCCGCATTACGAAATTGGTGAAGATTTAGGTATCTTAGACTTTGAACGTGGTGCCAAGGTTTCTGGGGCGCGGTTCTTGTACTATGTTGGTGATGGTGCGCGTTTGGAACGGGCTTTGTATAACTTCATGTTGGATCAACACCGTGAAGAGGGTTATACTGAAATGATTACGCCCATCGTGGTTAACGATTCGGCAATGTTTGGAACCGGTCAATATCCTAAGTTCCAAGATGACGCTTACCGAGTGGAGGGTCTGAATCAAACTTATATTCCAACGGCTGAAGTATCTTTGACAAATTACTATGCGGGTGAAACGATTCCTACAGAAGATTTGCCAATTTCGATCACTGCTTTGTCACCATCTTTCCGAAAGGAAGCTGGTGCTGCGGGTCGTGATACGCGTGGGCTAATTCGTTTGCACCAGTTTAATAAGGTTGAAATGGTTAAGTTTGCTAAACCTGATCAATCTGATCAGGAACTGGAAAAGATGACGAATAATGCTGAAAGTATTTTACAAAAATTAGGTTTGCCATATCATGTGATTACGCTGTCAACAGGAGACATGGGCTTCTCAGCTGCTAAGACCCATGACTTAGAAGTTTGGTTGCCAGCTCAAGGCATGTACCGTGAAATTTCTTCTGTATCAAATACTCGTGATTTCCAGGCACGCCGGATGCACATTACTTACCGGAATGAAGACGGTAAGTTGGAATTGGTTCACACCTTGAATGGTTCCGGTTTGGCCGTTGGTCGAACAGTGGCCGCCATTTTGGAAAACTACCAAAATGAAAATGGAACAGTGACGGTTCCAGAAGTTTTGCGTCCATATTTGGGTGGCCAAAAAACATTGCAGGCAACGCCACATCATTAAGAAAAAACCAAGCTGTTGGTTGATTTCAGACTGCCAAGTCTGTTATTCCCACGGCTTTTTTGCTATACTAAACTGTAGTATTCTTAAATTTTAATGAACATTTTGTGATGAAGGGAGTGTGTCCGTTTTTTTAACGGTCACCGATACAAGCATGGTTAATCCAGTCCGTAAACTTTACGACAATTCGAAGCGTCAATTAAAAAAGATTGAAAAGGTTGCTGACCAGGTAGAGTCATACGCAGACACTGTTGCTGCCCTGTCTGATGAAGCCTTGCAAAAGAAGACGCAAGATTTTCAAATTCAAATTCAAACAGCTTTAGCTGGGAAGACAACTGCAGCTGAAAAACAAAAAGCAACGGCTAAAGAGCTGGATGCGCTTTTGCCAGAAGCCTTCGCGGTGGCAAGAGAAGCTGCTAAACGTGTTTTGGGTCTTTATCCATACCGAGTGCAAATCATGGGTGCCATCGTTTTGCATGGTGGAAACTTAGCTGAAATGAAGACCGGTGAAGGAAAGACGTTGACGGCCACAATGGCGGTCTATTTGAACGCACTGGCCGGTCAGGGTGTGCATGTTGTCACGGTTAACGATTATCTTTCAAAGCGTGATGCTGAACAAATGGGGCAACTTTATAACTGGTTAGGTCTGACTGTTGGTGTTAACGTTGGCGATGCTGCTCCTGATGAAAAACGAGCTGCTTACGACGCTGATATCACGTATTCAACAAACTTCAATATTGGTTTTGACTACCTACGTGACAACATGGTGACTCGGGCAGAAGACCGGGTGATGCAACGTGGTTTGAACTACGCTTTGATTGATGAAGCGGATTCAATTTTGATTGATACGGCACGAACACCATTGATCATTTCTGGTCCTGGTTCAGGGGTCTCACCTTTGTATCAACAGGTTGACCGCTTTGTTAAGACCTTAACTCGTGAAGAAGACTATAAGGTCGATGAAGAAAGCAAGAATACTTCATTAACGAGTGAAGGAATTAAAAATGCTGAAGTCTTCTTTAACCTGGATAACTTGTACGATGCGCAAAACACGGCTTTGACCCACCATGTTGACCAAGCTCTGCGCGCCAATTTTAACTACTTGAACGACAAGGATTATGTTGTTCAAGGCGGTGAAGTGAAGCTAATTGATCAATCAACTGGCCGTATTTCAGAAGGGACCCGTCTGTCAGATGGTTTGCACCAAGCCATCGAGGCCAAGGAAGGCGTTGAGGTTCGTGAAGAGAATAAGTCGATGGCCCAAATTACCTACCAGAACCTCTTCCGAATGTACAAGAAGTTGTCTGGTATGACTGGAACGGCCAAGACTGAAGAAGAAGAATTACGCGAAATCTATAACATGGAGGTCGTCGAAATTCCAACGAACCGGCCAATCCAACGTCAGGACTTGCCTGATTTGCTTTACCCGTCATTGAAGACTAAGTTTAACGCGGTTATCAATAAGGTAGCGGAACTGCACAAGAAGGGTCAGCCCGTCTTGTTGGGAACCGGCTCAGTTGAATCTTCTGAATTAGTGGCGAAGTTGCTGACTGCTCATAAGATTCCACATAATGTCTTGAATGCCAAGAACAACGAGAAGGAAGCTGAAATTATCGCTAATGCTGGCCAACGTGGTGCTGTTACGGTGGCAACGAATATGGCCGGTCGTGGAACTGATATTAAATTAGGCCCTGGAATCGACGACTTGGGTGGTTTGGCTGTGATTGCCACAGAACGGCACGAATCACGTCGAATTGATAACCAGTTGCGTGGTCGTGCTGGTCGTCAGGGAGACCATGGATCTTCACAATTCTTCTTGTCATTGCAAGATGACTTGATGATTCGTTTTGGTGCAGAACGAGTGCGGGCAATGTTGCAAAGAATGAACATGGATGACGAAGACACGGTGATTACCCATCGCTGGATTACTCGTTCGGTCGAATCAGCTCAAAAGCGAGTTGAAGGAAACAACTATGATACTCGTAAGAATGTCTTACAGTATGATGATGTGGTTCGAGAGCAACGTGAGCTGATTTATCGTGAGCGTGACCAAGTTTTGGATGAAAAGAAGAAATTGGATGACGTTTTGTTGCCGATGGTTAAGCGAACGATCGACCGTGTTGTCGATGCCCAAACACCGGGTAAGGATCAAAAGGAATGGGATTTGGATGCCCTTTCCGCCTTTGTGAAAACGTCATTAACATCTAAGAACCTTGGTGCTGTTCGTTTGCAAAACTTGAACCGTCAAGAAATCAAGGACCGCTTGTACCGCTTGGCCCTTGATAACCTGGCTGAAAAGAAGCAAGACTTACCGGACGAAGAGCAATTGTTGGCTTTTGAACGTATCGTTATCTTGCGGACAGTTGACGAACACTGGACGGATCACATTGATGCCTTGGATCGTTTGCGCCAAGGTGTCGGATTACGTGGTTATGGCCAGTTAAATCCATTGGTGGAGTACCAAAACGAAGCCTTTGCAAACTTTAATCGAATGATTGCTGATATCGAATACGATGCTACTCGGACCTTTATGAAGGCTGAGATTCGTACGAACTTAACAGCATAAACAAAAAGCGAACGCTCAGTTCGCTTTTCTTATGTGGGAGGACCCGCCATGGAGAAAGTGGCAGCCAAACAGGCGCTAACAGCGATCCAAGAGGATATCGAACGTTTTGCCAAAACGCTAGACTTGGATGCGCTAACAGAAGAGATTGCTGATTTTGAATACCAAATGACAGAACCAGGTTTTTGGGATGACCAAGAAAAGGCTCAAAAAATCATTGAGCAAAGCAATGTCTTGAAGAATCGGCGTGATTCTTTCTTGAACCTATCCGAACAGGCGGATGAAATCGAAGTCTTAATCGAGATGGTGGAAGAAGACCCCGGGGATGAAGACAGCCAAGAGGAATTAACGAACTTGGTTGAAAAGACACAAAAAGATGTTGAGGCCTATAACCTTGAACAATTGTTGACGGGCGAATACGATGCCAACAATGCTATTTTGGAAATTCATCCTGGTTCTGGCGGAACCGAGTCAACTGATTGGGGTGCAAACTTGTATCGGATGTATACCCGTTGGGCTTCAGCACATGACTTTAAGGTTGATGTTTTGGATTATCATGCCGGTGATGAAGCTGGGATTGATTCAGCAACCTTGAAGATTACTGGTCACAATGCTTACGGCTTTTTACGATCTGAAAAGGGCGTTCATCGCTTTGTTCGAATTTCACCCTTTGATTCCGCTGGCCGCCGCCACACATCTTTCGTTTCTGTTGATGTGATGCCAGAATTGGATGACAGTATTGAGGTCGAAGTTCGCGATGATGACATTAAGATGGATGTCTTCCGCTCCGGTGGCGCGGGAGGACAAAACGTCAATAAGGTTTCAACGGGGGTTCGTTTGACCCACGAACCAACAGGAATCGTGGTTTCCTCGACCGTTGAACGAACACAATATGGCAACCGTGATTATGCTATGCGTCTCTTGAAGGGAAAACTCTACCAGTTAGAGTTGGAGAAGCAGGAAGCTGAACGGGCAGCTTTGTCAGGGGAAAAGATGGAAAACGGCTGGGGATCTCAGATTCGTTCTTACGTCATGCACCCTTATCAGATGGTTAAAGACCACCGGACCAATTATGAAAGTAACCAGCCACAAGAAGTTTTGGATGGCGGTTTAGACCCATTGATTAATGCTTATCTTCAGTGGCAACTAAGTCTTAAGAACCCAGATTAAAACATAGAAAAGAAAACCAGGAATGCCCTTGGTTTTCTTTTTCTTATTTCAGAATTATTTCCGAAAAAAAGAACTTGCGTTATAATATGTACCAATATCGGATTTGACATTCCCCGTTATGATATAAGGAGGGAAAATGGAAAACAAGTATACTAGCTCTGCAGAAAATGTCTTGTCGTTGGCACAAGACCAAGCAAAGTATTTTCAACACCGTGCTGTTGGAACTGAACATCTACTTCTAGCCTTGTCTTTGGAACAAGCGGGCGTGGCGGCTAAAGTTTTGGCTGAATTTAACATCAATAGTGACAAAATCAAAGAGGAAATCGAACGGTTTACGGGCTACGGAATGGACCAGGATGCTAACCAGCAATCCTACTTACCATATTCACCCAAGGCGGCTTCGATTTTGAAGTGGGCAGCCGATCAAGCCGACTTGATGGGCCAGGCTGAAGTGGGAACGGAGCACTTGCTCTTATCACTGCTCCAGGATGCAAGTATCCTGTCATCACGGATTTTGATTGGTTTAGACGTCAACTTGAAAGACATGAACAAGGCAATCTTGCGGCGCCTGGGCGTGACTGATTTACGTAAACGAGCAAAGCAGCAGAAAGCCAAGGAACTGGGCACGCCCACCTTGGATAAATTAGCTCGAGATATGACGGAAGTTGCTAAGGCAGGAAACCTAGACCCCGTCATTGGTCGTGATACTGAAGTTCGACGTGTCGTCCAAATTTTGTCACGGCGGACGAAGAACAACCCCGTTTTAGTTGGTGAGCCAGGTGTTGGAAAGACCGCCATTGCTGAAGGCTTGGCGCAGCGAATTGTGGCCGGTTTGGTACCGGATTCTTTAAAGAAAAAGCGCTTAATGGCCTTAGATATGGGATCATTGGTCGCGGGTACTAAGTATCGTGGGGAATTTGAAAGCCGCCTTAAGCAGGTCATCGAAGAAATTGAAGCGGATGGGCATGTAATTCTTTTTGTTGATGAACTGCATACTCTTGTTGGTGCTGGTGGCGCCGAGGGAGCCATTGATGCAGCCAACATCCTCAAACCTGCCCTTGCCCGTGGCGATTTGCAAATGTTGGGTGCGACTACCTTTGATGAATATCAGCAGTACATTGAGTCTGATGCTGCTTTGGAACGCCGGTTTGCTCAGGTAACAATTAATGAGCCGTCAACGGCCGAAGCAATCACCATCTTGAACGGCATTAAAAAGAAGTTTGAGAACTTTCATCAGGTTGATATTGAACCAGCAGCTGTTGAGGCAGCCGTTAATCTATCATCACGGTATATTACCGGTCGGTTCTTACCTGATAAGGCCATTGATTTGATGGATGAAGCGGCAGCGAAAGTGCGAATTGACGACGTTGATCGGGCCACGCCACTCCACAAGGACCGGGTTGAACTAGTCAAGGTTCAACAGGCCAAGGATGAGGCGATTGCGGCAATGGACTTTGAAAAGGCCGCTGATTTGCGCTTGAAAGAAATGAGCTTGCGCAAGAAAATTGACCGGGCATTGCTTCGCAAGGAAAAGAAGCAAGAAAAGGACCAAAGCTT
Source organism: Fructobacillus americanaquae (assembly GCF_024029775.1). Classification (GTDB taxonomy): domain Bacteria; phylum Bacillota; class Bacilli; order Lactobacillales; family Lactobacillaceae; genus Fructobacillus; species Fructobacillus americanaquae. The sequence goes on along the minus strand of NZ_CP097122.1, from coordinate 667,384 downwards.
TGGCTTGAAGGTGACGCCGGCCAACATTGCTCAGGTGATTTCTCAGCAAACCGGGGTACCATTGACTCAGGTTGAAAAAGCAGAATCCGACCATTTAGTGAATCTGGAAAAGGAATTGGGCAAGCGGGTCATTGGCCAGAAAAAGGCCGTTTCAGCCGTTGCCCGTGCCATTCGCCGGTCACGTTCAGGCTTGTCTGATCCGAACCGGCCAATTGGCACTTTCCTATTTTTGGGCCCAACTGGTGTTGGTAAAACCGAGTTAGCCAAGGCCCTATCCGAGATCATGTTTGGTTCAGAGGACAACATGATTCGGGTTGATATGTCCGAATATCAGGAACAGTACTCCGCTTCACGACTGATTGGTTCAGCCCCAGGCTATGTTGGCTATGACCAAGGTGGTCAATTGACGGAACAGGTGCGCAACCATCCTTATTCCATTGTTCTTTTGGATGAGGTGGAAAAGGCCCACCCAGACATTTTCAATTTAATGCTGCAGGTCTTTGATGATGGCTTTTTGACGGATGCGAAGGGGCGTAAGGTCAACTTCCGTAATACCGTGATTATCATGACTTCGAACTTGGGCGCAACTCGGTTGCGGGACGAGAAGATGCTTGGCTTTGGTTCAACTGATTTGAAAAATGATGACCAAGCCGTCGCAGGCAAAATTCGCGAAACGGTCAAGGAAACCTTCCGTCCAGAATTTATCAATCGAATTGATGAAGTCTTGGTCTTTGATGCCTTGACCAAGGATGAGGTTCGACAGATTGTGCGCCTGATGACCAAGTCTTTGCTTCGTCGAGTAGCTGAACAAGGTATTAAGGTTAAGATGACAATGGCTGCGATTGATGCCATCGCTGATGCGGGTTATGACCGCGAATACGGTGCCCGCCCAGTTCGACGGGTGATTCAGACCGAGGTTGAAGATAAGCTTTCAGAGGCACTTTTAGACGGTGAGATTACCACGGAAGATATTGTCACAATCGGTGCGCAGCATGGTCAGATTAAGTTGAAGATTAAGAAATATGAAATGCCCGAAAAAAAGGACGAACTCGTTCAAGAGTAGGGCAACAAATGGCGACCAGAATGGTAAAAAATCTGCTGGCCGGTATTCAAAAGACTAGGTAAATCGAGCTTTTGCTAACAGAGGTGAAGCCCCCAGGGGTTTGACCTCTTTTGTGTGAGCGATTATTTTTATCATAAAAACCTATACCAGAAAAGGGCTAAGCAGTACTGCAAAAACAAAACCGACAAACAAGAAGGGGATGAAGGGGAGACGTCTTTGCTGATTTTTTTGTGGCATGCTAAATAAATTAGGGCGCTAGTACTGGAGCAGAGTAAGAAAAGGGGCAGGACCTGCTCAGTTAGAGAAAAGAAGCCAATTGCTAAAACTGGTATGTCGCCCGAACCAAGAAAACCACGGTATGTCAGCCATAGGACTAAAATAATTAAGATAGTGAGCAGCCAACCGTGATAGGGATGGTGAACAAACGAGATTAAGAGAGCGACCCACAACCAAGCTAACCATGCGGAGCAGGTCATTGTGGCCCAATCTTCTTTGGCCAAGTAAAGGACAACGTAAGCAGAACAAAGAATCCATAGGTCATGATGGTAAAAGAGCGCCGTGAGAAGAAGGGGAAGAGTGCCTTCCAGGAAAACTAGTGATCGCCAGTTGGCAAAGTGGCGCTGGCAGTATCGACAGCGCCCTTTTAAAAGCCAACCTGAAAAAACGGGCATGAGGTCATACCAAAAAAGAGCATGGTGACAATGGAAACAGTATGAACGCTTTGTCCACAAGGAATGATTTTGGCTGGTGCGGTCGGCCAGGCAAAAAATCAGCGAGACGATGATTAAGTTGGTTAAATATAGTAGAATGTTAGTCATGGGGAGTTAGACGAAAGTCGGCCCCAAAAAAGTGCAACTAACCTTTAAAAAATGGGTAAAAGCCCTTGACTTTAGCTCTAAACCTGCTATTATATTCAACGTGCTTTTAAGTCATTAGTCCTTTTGCACGGGTAAAACCGACAAAAGGCCTGTGTAAAGGCAAGTCGAAGCAGGACTTCCGGGAGCACTTTTGTTTATGGACAAAAGTGATACGCCTGGAACTGTGAAAAAACAAGAATGAAGGAGTATAGTAGGATGCCTACAATTAACCAATTGGTTCGTAAGTCACGTAAGTCTCAAGCGACTAAGTCAAAGTCACCAGCCTTGAACTTCGGCTACAACTCAATGAAGAAGAAGGCAACAAACAATGTTGCCCCACAAAAGCGTGGAGTTGCGACTCGTGTCGGAACTTTGACACCAAAGAAGCCTAACTCAGCTTTGCGTAAGTACGCTCGTGTACGTTTGTCAAACTTGTACGAAGTAACTGCTTACATCCCAGGTATTGGTCACAACTTGCAAGAACACTCGGTTGTTTTGATCCGTGGTGGTCGTGTTAAGGATTTGCCTGGTGTGCGTTATCACGTTATTCGTGGAGCCTTGGATACTGCCGGAGTTGACGGCCGTATGACTTCACGTTCAAAGTATGGAACGAAAGCTCCTAAGAAGTAAGGAAAGGACAACTCATGCCACGTAAAGGTTATACGAAGCGTCAGGAAGTTTTGCCTGACCCAATTTACAATTCAAAGTTAGTTTCCCGTTTGATCAACAAGTTGATGGTTGATGGAAAGCGCGGAACTGCTTCAACTATCTTGTATGCAGCTTTTGACCGTATCAAGGAAACTACTGGTAACGAACCATTGGAAGTTTTTGAACAAGCAATGGAAAACATCATGCCAGTTTTGGAAGTTAAGGCCCGCCGTGTTGGTGGATCTAACTACCAAGTGCCAATCGAAGTTCGTCCAGACCGTCGGACTACTTTGGGCTTGCGTTGGTTGGTAAATTACGCTCGTTTGCGTAACGAACACACAATGGAAGAACGTTTGGCTAAGGAAATTATTGACGCAGCCAACGAAAACGGTGCTTCTGTTAAGAAGCGTGAAGACACACATAAGATGGCTGAAGCCAACCGTGCCTTCGCACACTACCGTTGGTAGGATTTTCGTAAAAGTGGATTTTGTTTCGCTTTTACGGCCTGCTAATAGGCTCATAATTTTTAAAAAAGCGAACAAATATTGCTCGCTTTTTGTTGCAACTAGGATAAAAAATTAGGAGATCATCATGGCAAAGCGTGAATACCCGCTTGATCACACTCGTAATATCGGTATCATGGCCCACATCGATGCCGGTAAGACGACGACGACAGAACGAATCTTGTACTATACAGGTAAGATTCACAAAATTGGTGAAACACACGATGGTGCTTCACAAATGGACTTCATGGAACAGGAAAAGGAACGTGGAATCACGATCCAATCAGCCGCTACTACTGCGGTTTGGCGTGGATTCTTCGACCAATACGAAAAGAACCCATTCCGTGTTAACATCATCGATACCCCAGGTCACGTGGACTTTACAATCGAAGTTGAACGTGCCTTGCGTGTCTTGGATGGTGCCGTAGCCGTGTTGGATGGTGCTGCTGGTGTTGAACCACAGACTGAAACTGTTTGGCACCAAGCAACGACTTATAACGTTCCCCGAATTGTTTTCGTTAACAAGATGGACAAGTTGGGTGCTGATTTTGAAATGTCAGTTAACTCAATTCACGAACGTTTGCAAGTTAATGCCGAAGCGATTCAATGGCCAATTGGTGCCGAAGATGACTTCGAAGGTGTTATTGACTTGATCGAAGAAAAGGCTTACTGGCCTACTGATGACTTGGGTTCAAATTGGGAACCACGTGAAATCCCAGCAGACTACCAAGACATCGTTACAGCAAAGCGCGAAACTTTGGTTGAAGCCGTTGCTGATGTTGATGAAGAATTGATGGAAAAGTACCTTGAAGGTGAAGAAATTTCTATCGCTGAATTGAAGGCCGCTATCCGTCGCGCCACATTGAATTTGGAATTCTATCCTGTTTTGGCTGGTTCAGCCTACAAGGATAAGGGTGTTCAAATGATGTTGGATGCCGTTGTTGATTACTTGCCGGGTCCTCTAGAAGTTCGTCCTTATGTCGCAACTGACCCTAAGACTGATGAAGAAGTTGACTTGGTTGCCGATGACTCAAAGCCATTTGCTGCCTTGGCCTTCAAGATTATGACGGATCCATTCGTTGGTCGTTTGACATTTATGCGTGTTTATACTGGTACTTTGCAATCTGGTTCATACGTACAAAACACTTCTTCAGATACCCGTGAACGTGTTGGTCGTTTGCTACAAATGCACGCTACTTCACGTACTGAAATCGAAGAAGTCTTCTCAGGTGATATCGCTGCTGCGATCGGTTTGAAGAACACGACTACTGGTGACTCTTTGACTGCTGTTGATCACCCATTGATTCTTGAATCAATGGAATTCCCAGAACCAGTTATTGAATTGGCCATCGAACCAAAGACAAAGGCCGATCAAGACAAGTTGGCGACTGCTTTGCAGAAGTTGGCTGAAGAAGACCCTTCATTCCGTGCAACTACTAACCAGGAAACTGGTGATACTTTGATCGCCGGAATGGGTGAATTGCAGTTGGATATCATGGTTGACCGTATGAAGCGTGAATTCAACGTTGAAGCCACTGTTGGTGCTCCACAAGTTGCTTACCGTGAAGCCTTCACCAAGGATGTTAAGGCGCGTGGATTCTTCAAGCGTCAGTCTGGTGGTAAGGGACAATATGGTGATGTTTGGATTGAATTCTCACCAAACGAAGAGGGTGCTGGCTTCGAATTCGAAGATGCCATCGTCGGTGGTGTTGTTCCTCGTGAATACATTCCTTCTGTTGAAGCAGGTTTGAAGGATGCCTTGAACGCTGGTCCTTTGGCTGGCTTCCCATTGGTTGATTTGAAGGCCAAGTTGTACGATGGTTCTTACCACGATGTCGATTCTTCTGAAGCTGCCTTTAAGATTGCCGCTTCATTGGCTTTGAAGGAAGCTTCAAAGACTGCCGGTGCCGTTATTTTGGAACCAATCATGGCTGTTGATGTCGTTGTTCCTGAAGAAAACCTTGGTGATGTGATGGGACACGTTTCTGCACGTCGTGGTTTGATTGAAGGACAAGAAAACCGTGGACCTGTTTTGGCTGTTAAGGCCCAAGTGCCTTTGTCAGAAATGTTTGGTTATGCAACGACTTTGCGTTCAGCAACGCAAGGACGTGGTACTTTCCAGATGGTCTTTGACCACTATCAAGCCGTTCCTAAGAACGTTCAAGAAGAAATTATCAAAGCACAAGGTAAGGAAGCTTAATTGTTTCTTTCACTCATTGTCTGAAAACCAGGTTGCTTAGCAACCTGTTTTTTTGTTTTTGATAAAATTTTAAAGTTTGGTCTGTTGTCTCATTTGTTGTAAGATGGTGGCAATGATGATTGGAGAAGTAACATGGTTGAAAAGATGCCGATTCTTGAGTTTGCCAAAGTCGCCTTATCTTTTGGTGATACGGCAGTATTAAAGGAAATTGACTTGGTCTTAGAATCAGGGAAGTTTTATACACTATTGGGCCCATCTGGCTCTGGAAAATCGACGATTCTGAAACTGATTTCTGGTCAGTTACAAGCCGATGCGGGCCAAATTTTTTTTGAGGGACAGGTCATCAATGATGTACCGGCTGAAAGAAGACGGGTGAACACGGTCTTTCAGAATTATTCCCTCTTTCCAAATATGAATGTCTTTGATAATGTGGCCTTCGGTCCGCGTTTAAAGAAGATGGCCGAAAAGGACATTCAAGATAAGGTCCGGGAAATGCTTGGTTTGGTTAAGCTATCAGGTTTTGAACGCCGGGAAATCAGTGAACTTTCAGGTGGTCAACAGCAGCGTGTCGCAATCGCTCGTGCTTTGGCCAACGACCCTGAAGTGCTCCTCTTGGATGAGCCCTTGTCCGCCTTGGATTATAAGCTGCGTAAAGAATTACAGCAGGAATTGCGTAATATCCAAAAGCGCCTGGGGATTACCTTTGTTTTTGTGACGCACGACCAGGAAGAAGCCCTGGCAATGTCCGATTGGATTTTTGTCATGCATGATGGTTTAATCCAACAAAATGGGACGCCAGAAGATATTTACGATGAACCAATTAATCACTTTGTTGCTGATTTTATTGGGGAAACCAATATTGTTCCTGGCATTATGAAACGTGATTACCTAGTTCATTTTGTCGGTAAAGATTTTGAAAACGTTGATGCCGGTATGCGGCCAAACGAGCGGGTCGAAGTCGTTTTGCGTCCGGAGGATTTGGATTTGACTGACCCGGCCAACGGTAAATTAGTTGTGACTATTCAAGACCAACTTTTCCGTGGGGACTATTACGAAATTACGGCCGTTGATGATGATATGAATACCTGGCAGGTTCAGGCGACCAATCCGGCTACCGTTGGTGCTCGGGTTGGCCTTACTTTTGACCCTGAAGATATTCACATTATGCGCTATAACGAAAGTGAAGCTGCCTTTGATGCCCGGCTGGAATCCTACGGTGAAGAAGAGGCCGAAGAGGCTTTGCAAGCTGCTCAGGATGGTCAGTCACAATCGGGAGGACAAGGCTAATGGCACTGTCTTTTAAAAAACAAAAGCGGGGTTTTACCTCTGCTTATCTTGGAATTTATGGTCTGTGGCTCGTCGGCTTTGTAGTGTTACCGCTTTTTTTGCTCCTCTTTGAGTCGTTGCAGGATCAAAACCACCATTTCACGCTGGCAAATTATCAGGCTTTTTTTACCTCAGGTTCCTATTTGGCTATGACCTTTAATTCAATTTGGTACGCCTTTTTAATTACTGTCATAACACTGGTTTTTGCTTATCCAACCGCCTATTTTTTGACAACCCTGAAAAATAAGCAGTTTTGGTTGTTGCTCGTCATTTTGCCAACTTGGATTAACTTGTTGTTGAAAACTTATGCCTTTATTGGTTTATTAGGGCAAGGTGGGCTAGTCAACTCAACTTTGACAGCGGTTGGCTTTCACCCCATACAGTTACTTTTTACTGACTGGTCCTTTCTTTTAGTGGCGGCCTATGTTGAGCTCCCCTTTATGATTTTGCCGATTTTTAATGTTTTAAGTGATATCGACCCATTGTTGGCGGCTGCTAGTCGTGACCTTGGAGCGAGTTCCTGGCAAACTTTAAAAAAAGTCATCTGGCCTCTATCAATGCCTGGGGTAAAAGCCGGTATTCAAGCGGTCTTTATCCCCAGTTTGTCACTCTTTATGATTACCCGTCTGATTGGTGGTAATCGGGTGATTACTTTAGGTACAGCAATCGAAGAGCATTTCTTAGTGACTCAAAACTGGGCTTTTGGATCGACAATTGGAGTAATCTTAATTGTTGCGATGGTGATTACGATGCTCTTGACACAGGATAAGCAGAAGGGAGGTCGGTCATGAAAAAAATCAGAACCCCATATTTGATCGTGATGTTTTTGATTCTTTACTTGCCAATTTTGTACCTCGTCTTCTATTCTTTTAATGCGGGAACAACAATGCAGGGCTTTGCTGGTTTTTCCTTTAAGCATTATGGCGAACTGTGGCAGGACACCCGTTTAATCGATATTGTTTTTGAAACTGGAATTGTTGCCTTGCTGTCCGCTTTATTAGCAACCATTATTGGGACCTTGGGTGCACTAGCCATCTTTCGTGTGCACCGGCGAACGGTTAAAGGCACTCTACTTTCCCTGAATAATGTCTTATTGGTTTCGCCCGATGTCATCATTGGGGCAGCATTCTTAATTCTCTTTACGACCTTGAAGTTCTCACTGGGCTTTGCCACTGTTTTGCTGGCCCATGTTGCTTTCTCTATTCCAATTGTGGTTTTGATGGTCTTGCCTCGATTGCAGGAGATGAACCCGGATTTGGTTTTGGCCGCTCAGGACTTAGGGGCTCGCCCAACTCAGGTCTTGGGGCAGGTCACCATTCCAGCGATTACGCCGGGCATTGTGGCGGGCTTTTTCATGGCCTTGACCTATTCATTGGATGACTTTGCCGTGACTTTTTTTGTCACTGGAAACGGTTTTTCGACGTTAGCTGTCGAAATTTATTCGCGAGCTCGTCAGGGGGTTTCATTAGAGATTAATGCTTTATCGGCTCTGATTTTTCTCTTTTCTTTGGCTATTGCCGTGGCCTACTACTTTATTAACCGGTTAAATCAGCGCCAAAAGAGTCCGGAACTAAGGGAGAAGGTTAAATGAAAAAAGTTTTTTTAAGTATTTTAGCCATTTTACTGGTTGTTGTTGGCCTGGTAGCCGGAAAGGCGGTTTTTGATAATAGTCGTAAGGATGAGGTCAGTGGCGAAAAAGTCTTAAACTTCTATAATTGGGGTGATTATATCGATCCTGATTTACTGATAAAGTTTACCAAAGAGACTGGTTATAAGGTGAACTATCAGACATTTGACTCGAATGAGGCCATGTACACCAAGATAAAGCAGGGGGGGACCAATTATGATTTAACGGTTCCATCCGATTACATGGTGGATAAGATGGCCCAAGAAGGCTTATTAGCCCCATTGGACAAGTCCAAGATTACCGGCATGAGCAATATTGATTCCCGGTTTTTAAATCAGACCTTTGATCCACACAACAAATACTCCGTTCCATATTTCTGGGGGACGTTGGGTATTCTCTATAATAAGAAAAAGGTGAGTGCTGATCAGATTGATACCTGGTCGAAACTGTGGTCACCACAATTCAAGAAACAAATTATGTTGGTCGATTCAGCCCGTGATATTTTGGGGATGACCCTGATTTCACAAGGCAAGTCTGTTAATGACCAAAATATTGCTGATTTGGCAGCGGCAAAGGGAAAGTTAGATACTCTGATGCCAAATGTCAAAGCCATTGTGGCCGATGAGCTCAAGATTTATATGGCTCAGGGAGAAGCTAGTATCGGGGTAACATACTCTGGGGAAGCGGCGCAGGCAATGTCACAAAACTCGGACTTGGCTTATTTGGTACCGAAAGATGGTTCCAACGAGTGGTTTGATAACTTGGTGATTCCAAAGAATGCCAAGCATCAGGATGCGGCCTACGCATTGATTAACTTCTTAAATAAACCTGAAAATGCTAAACAAAATGCCGAATACGTTGGTTATGCAACGGCAAACAAGGGGGCCTATGAGCTGTTGCCAGCTGAGGAGAAGTCCGATCCAGCCTTTTATCCATCCGCTGCGACACTGGACCGACTGCAGGTTTATCAAACTTTTAATCGAGAGTGGACGCAACGCTATAATGACGCTTTCCTAGAATTCAAGATTTCACGATCGTCATAAAATGAAGATCTCATTGATTTTTTGATAGGTAAAACCCGTAAGAGTGTTCAAATAAATAATTTTTCTTAAAAGCAGTGATTACGATAAAAAATATTATCGATTCTAAACGAAAGAAAATTGCTAAAAAATAAAATAAATCCGTAGAAACCCTTGCTAGTCAAGGGTTTTTCTGCTATTATATTCAAGTACGCCTTTTGGGGTTGCCGATGCAAACCCCTCAAAAAGACTGGTGTATCAACGTTTAGCGATGATGATTAAGGTTGCGACACGCGCGGCCGCGTTGCCAAGGGCGCGCAAAACACCGCAAATGGTGTTGTCGGTTTTTGATCGGAGTTAGCTGATTTACAAAATCAACGAGGAGGCACGAAAATGGCACAAAAGAAGATCCGTATCCGCTTGAAGGCATACGAACACCGTATCTTGGACCAATCAGCAGACAAGATTGTTGAAACAGCAAAGCGTACTGGCGCAGAAATCGCCGGTCCGATTCCTTTGCCTACTGAACGGACATTGTACACGGTGCTTAGTTCACCCCACAAGTACAAGGATGCTCGTGAACAGTTCGAAATGCGAACTCACAAGCGTTTGGTCGATATTGTGAACCCAACTGACAAGACAGTCGACGCATTGCGTAAGCTTGAATTGCCAGCTGGTGTTGCAATTGAAATCAAGCTCTAATTTAAAGTACCACCCTGCTAGATAAAATAGTTTAGCGATGAAATGAAGGAGATTAGTCATGACTAAAGGTATCTTAGGCCGTAAAGTCGGTATGACTCAGGTTTTTACTGAATCTGGTGAATTGATCGCCGTGACTGCTGTTGAAGCTACTCCAAACGTTGTTTTGCAAGTTAAGACGCAAGCAACTGATGGATACAATGCTTTGCAGTTGGGTTACCAAGACAAACGCGAGATTTTGTCAAACAAACCTGAACAAGGCCACGTTGCAAAAGCCAACACAGCCCCTAAGCGCTACATTCGTGAAGTCCGTGATGCGGAAGGCGAATACAGTGTTGGGGATGCGATTGCTGTTGACACTTTCCAAGCCGGTGAATATGTTGATGTTACCGGTATTACTAAGGGACATGGTTTCCAAGGTGCTATTAAGCGCTTGGGTCAATCACGTGGTCCTATGAGTCACGGTTCTCGTTACCACCGTCGCCCAGGTTCAATGGGTGCTATCATCAACCGGGTATTTAAGGGTAAGCTCTTGCCTGGTCGTATGGGTAACCAAAAGCGGACAATGCAAAATATTGCGATTGTTCACGTTGATGTTGAAAACAACTTGTTGTTGTTGAAGGGAAACGTCCCTGGAGCAAACAAGTCACTTTTGACAATCAAGTCAACTGTTAAGACAAATGCTAAGCACCCTGAAGTGAAGATGGCCGGCGCAAAGCCAGCTGCTGAAGCTCAGGCTGAAGAAGCTTAATACTTTATAGAAAGGAGAACAATCAATCATGACAAAAGTTGCTGTATTAAAGCAAGATGGTTCAAAGGCTGCTGACTTGGACTTAAACGAAGCAGTTTTCGCCGTTGAACCAAACAATGCTGTGATTACTGATGCAGTTTTGATGCAACGCGCATCGATGCGTCAGGGAACGCATGCGGTTAAGAACCGTTCCGCTGTTTCTGGTGGTGGACGTAAGCCATGGAAGCAAAAGGGAACTGGTCGTGCCCGTCAAGGTTCTATCCGCGCGCCACAATGGCGTGGTGGTGGAATCGTATTCGGCCCAACCCCACGTTCTTACTCTTACCGGATCAACAAGAAGGCTTATCAATTAGCCTTGAAGTCAGCTTTGTCACAAAAGTTGGCTGACAACAAGTTGGTCGTAGTTGATGCTTTGGCATTTGATGAAGCTAAGACAAAGAACTTCAAAGAAGTTTTGACAAACTTGGCTGTTGATTCAAAGGCCTTGGTAATCGTTGATGAAGGTAACCAAAATGCTTTGTTGTCAGCTCGTAACTTGGCAAACGTTCAAGTGATGACAACAAACGGTATCAACGTCTTGGACGTTGTTAACGCTGATAAGCTGGTGGTTGTTCAAGCAGCGATCGAAGAAATCCAAGGAGGTCTCGCCTAATGGATGCACGCGATATTATCCGCCGCCCAATCATTACCGAAGCTTCAATGGCGCAAACAGAAATGAAGCGTTATGTATTTGAAGTTGATGTTCGGGCCACTAAGCCAGAAATCAAGCGTGCTATCGAAGAAATCTTCGATGTACAAGTTGCACGTTTGAATACCGCAAATGTTCGCGGTAAGAAGAAGCGTCAAGGACGTTATGTTGGATTCACTCGTAAGATGAAGAAGGCTATCGTTACTTTGAAGGCTGACTCAAAAGATATTCAAATCTTTAACGAAGGTTAATTTTTAATAGGAGGATAAGACATTGGCTATCAAGAAATACAAGCCAACCTCTAACGGACGTCGTAACATGACGACTTCTGATTTTGCAGAAATCACGAAGTCAACGCCCGAAAAGAGTTTGTTGGCAAAGAAGTCAAAGACCGGTGCGCGTAACGCACAAGGTCGCATGACAGTTCGCCACAAGGCTGGTGGACACAAGCAAGCCTACCGTATTATTGACTTTAAGCGTACCAAGGACGACAAGTTCGCAACGGTTAAGGCAATCGAATACGATCCAAACCGTACGGCTAACATCGCCTTGCTCGTTTATGAAGACGGTATCAAGGCCTACATCTTGGCGCCTAAGGGACTTAAGGTTGGCGATAAGGTTCAATCTGGTTCTGATGCCGACATTAAGGTCGGTAATGCCTTGCCATTGAGTGCTATTCCTGAAGGTACTTTGATTCACAACATCGAATTGAAGAACGGTAAGGGTGGTCAATTGGCACGTTCCGCTGGAGCTTCTGCTCAAATTTTGGGACGTGATGGTAAGTACACTATCGTTCGTTTGACTTCAGGTGAAGTACGTTTGGTTTTGAGCACTAACCGCGCCACTATTGGTGAAGTTGGTAACTCAGAACATTCATTGATCAACTGGGGTAAGGCCGGACGTAACCGTTGGCGTGGAAAGCGTCCTCACGTTCGTGGTTCTGTAATGAACCCTAACGATCACCCACACGGTGGTGGTGAAGGAAAGGCCCCTGTTGGTCGTCCAAGTCCACTTTCTCCATGGGGTAAGAAGACTGCTGGTAAGAAGACTCGCGATAAGAAGAAGAACTCAACCAAGTTCATCGTTCGCGGTCGGAAGAGTAAGTAAGGGAAGGAGATAACTAATGGCTCGTAGTTTAAAAAAGGGACCATTTGCGGACCCACACTTGCTTAAGAAGATTGAGGCCCAAGCGGACCAAGAAAAGAAGTCAGTGATCAAGACATGGTCACGTCGCTCAACAATTTTCCCAAGTTTTATCGGATTTACAATTGCAGTCTATGATGGCCGCAAGCACGTTCCAGTTTATGTCCAAGACGACATGGTTGGTCACAAGTTAGGTGAATTTGTGCCAACGCGTACGTTCAAGGGTCACAAGAACGACGATAAGAAGACTAAGTAAGGAGGAAATGAAAAATGGCTGAACAAGTAACATCAGCTCGGGCGACCGCCAAGATCGTTCGCGTTGCCCCTCGTAAGGCGCGCTTAGTTCTTGACACGATTCGTCGGAAGAATGTCAACGAAGCATTCGCAATTTTGAAGTTCCTGCCTAATACTTCTACTGAAGATATTTATAAGGTTTTGAACTCAGCAGTTGCTAACGCTGAAAACAACTTTTCACTTGACCGTGAAGATTTGATCGTTAAGGAAGCATTTGCCAACGAAGGACCAACGCTTAAGCGTTTCCGTCCTCGTGCCAAGGGTTCTGCTTCTGCAATTAACAAGCGCACAAGCCACATTACGATTGTGGTTGCTGAGAAGGAGGAAAAGTAATGGGTCAAAAGATTAACCCAACTGGCTTCCGTGTCGGTGTCATCCGTGACTGGGATGCGAAGTGGTTTGCTGATAAGGCAGACTTTTCTAACCAACTTCTTGAAGACTTGCGTATTCGTAAGTACATCGAAGAGAACTTGACGGACGCTTCAGTTGATCGCGTAGAAATCGAACGCTCAACTAAGTCACGTATCGATTTGACTTTGCACACTGCCAAGCCAGGAATGGTTATTGGTAAGGGTGGTTCCGAAGTTGAAAAGTTGCGGACTCAATTAGCTAAGTTAACGAATGTTGACGAACGTGGACGCCACAAGCGTGTCTTCATCAATATCGTTGAAATTAAGAAGCCTGATTTGTCAGCTCACTTGGTGGGCTTGCAAGTTGCAGGTGATTTGGAACGTCGTATCGCTTTCCGTCGTGCAATGCGTGGTGCTATCCAACGTGCCCGTCGTGCCGGCGCTAAGGGAATTAAGATTGTTGTTTCGGGTCGTTTGAACGGGGCAGATATGTCACGTATCGAGCAGTATACTGAAGGAACTGTTCCACTCCACACACTTCGTGCAGACATTGACTATTCATGGGACGAAGCAGCTACTGCTTACGGAAACTTGGGTATCAAGACTTGGATCTACCGTGGTGATGTGTTGCCAAAGAAGAAGAACAAGTAAGGAGGGAAGCAGACATGTTAGTACCAAAGCGTGTTAAATTCCGTCGTGTACACCGTGGTCACATGCGTGGCGAAGCTAAAGGTGGAAAGACGGTGGCTTTTGGTGATTATGGCTTGCAAGCAACGACTTCAAGCTGGATTACCAACCGTCAAATCGAAGCTGCCCGTATTGCAATGACCCGTTATATGAAGCGTGGTGGTAAGGTTTGGATTAAGATCTTCCCTCACAAGTCATATACATCTAAGGGTGTTGGTGTTCGAATGGGTAACGGTAAGGGTGCTCCCGAAGGATGGGTTGCCCCAGTTAAGCGTGGTAAGGTAATGTTTGAAGTTGGTGGCGTGGCTAAGCCTGTTGCCTTAGAAGCATTGCGTCTTGCACAACACAAGTTGCCTGTACGTACAAAGATTATTGCTCGGGAGGCTGAATAATGACGAAAGCAAATGAATTAAAAGCTTTGTCACTTGCGGATTTGCAAAAGCGCGAAGCCGAATTCAAGGAAGAATTGTTCAACCTTCGTTTTCAATTGGCTACTGGTCAATTAGAAAACACGGCCCGTATTTCAAAAGTTCGTAAGGACATTGCACGTGTGAAGACTGTCATTCGTGCACAACAATTGGCACAAGCCAACAAATAAGACGAAAGGAAGAAGCTGAAAAATGAGTGAAGAACGTAACGCTCGTAAGACTTACCGCGGTCGTGTCGTATCTGACAAGATGGACAAGACGATCACTGTTGCTGTTGATACTTATATCAACCACCCGGTTTATGGTAAGCGAGTTCGCTATACTAAGAAGTTCAAGGCCCATGATGAAAAGAACATCGCTAAGATGAACGATATTGTTGAAATCATGGAAACTCGTCCTTTGTCTGCAACGAAGCACTTCCGTTTGGTAAAGGTTGTTGAAGAGGCAGTTATCCTCTAATCGGACTTTAATCCAATCGTCGTAAACTATTGCTAACAAGGAGGATGAACCATGATTCAACAAGAGAGTCGTTTGAAAGTGGCTGATAACTCTGGCGCACGTGAAATCTTGACGATTAAAGTGCTCGGTGGTTCTGGCCGTAAGGTTGCTGGTATTGGTGACATGATTGTTGCTACTGTCAAGCAAGCTATCCCTGGTGGTAACGTTAAGAAGGGTGACGTCGTTAAGGCTGTCATCGTACGAACTGTATCTGACGTGCGTCGGACTGATGGTTCATACATCAACTTCGATGAAAACGCTGCTGTTATCGTTAAGGATGACAAGTCACCAGTTGGAACGCGTATTTTTGGCCCTGTCGCACGTGAATTGCGTGACAACAACTTTACGCGAATCGTTTCATTGGCACCAGAAGTGCTTTAATACTACTAGGAGGAGCCAATCATGTTTGTAAAAACAGGTGATAAGGTTCGCGTCATCGCTGGTAAGGATAAGGGTAAGGAAGGAACAATCACTAAGACTGTTGCTGCCAAGAACCGTGTCGTTGTCGAAGGCGTAAACCTCGTTAAGAAGCATCAAAAGCCTTCTAACGAATACCCACAGGGTGGTGTTATCGATATCGAAGCACCTATCCACGCATCAAACGTACAATTGATTGACCCATCAACTAACGAACCAACCAAGGTTGGCTTTAAGTTTGAAGATGGCAAGAAAGTACGTTTTGCTAAGAAGTCTGGCAATGTGCTAGGCTAAAACAAGCTATAATCTATTTTGAAAGGTAGAAATCATTATCATGGCAAATGAATTAAAAGTAAAATATGTTAATGAAGTTCAACCTGCTTTGATCAAGAAGTTTAACTTTACTTCACCAATGCAAGCCCCAAAGATCGAAAAGATCGTTTTGAACATGGGTGTTGGTGATGCGGTTTCAAACTCAAAGAACCTCGATGAAGCGGTTGAAGAATTGAAGTTGATTGCTGGACAACAACCAGTTATCACTCGTGCAAAGAAGTCAATCGCCGGATTCCGTCTTCGTGAAGGAATGGCTATCGGTACAAAGGTTACTTTGCGTGGAGAACGTATGTTTGAATTCTTGGACAAGTTGATTAACATCTCTTTGCCTCGAGTTCGTGACTTCCACGGTGTTTCTTCTAAGGCCTTTGATGGTCGTGGAAACTACACTTTGGGAATCCGTGAACAGTTGATTTTCCCTGAAATCGACTTTGACAAGGTTAACCGTGTTCGTGGTTTGGACATCGTTATTGTAACGACTGCTGCAAACGACGAAGAAGGTTTCGAATTGCTTTCTGGCTTGGGCATGCCTTTTGCCAAGTAAGTAATTTAAAAATGCGGTCACTCATTTGGGTGGCGCGTTTTTAAGTGTTTGCGACAAGTGTCTAAAGCACTTAAGAGCGTGTCAAATTCTTGATGACGTTCAAAATATAAAAGGAGGATATCGATAGATGTCTATGACTGATCCAATCGCTGATTTTTTGACTCGAATCCGTAACGCCAACATGGCGCGTCACGCTTCCGTTGAAATTCCAGCATCAAAAATGAAGAAGAGCATTGCCGAGATCTTGAAGCAAGAAGGTTTCATCCGTGATGTAGAATACTTGGAAGACAACAAGCAAGGTGTTATCCGCGTATTTTTGAAGTACGGAGAAGATCAAGAGCGTGTCATCACTGGTATTAAGCGTGTTTCAAAGCCTGGTTTGCGTAAGTACGCCAAGGCCGAAGAAATGCCAAAGGTCTTGAATGGTCTTGGTATTGCCATCGTTTCAACATCAAATGGTGTTGTAACTGATAAGGTAGCACGTGCTAAGCAAGTCGGTGGCGAAGTGCTGGCTTACGTTTGGTAATATATCTAAGAAAGGAGACTTACCATGAGCCGTATTGGAAACAAAATCGTTACGATCCCTGCTGGCGTTGAAGTTAAGCAAGATGGTCAATTTGTGACTGTTAAGGGACCTAAGGGTGAATTGAACTACACAATCAACCCTGAAATCACGATGCACATGGATGGTACTGAAGTATCATTTACTCGTGCAGCTGAAGATAAGAAGCACCGTGCATTGCACGGTACGACTACTGCAAACTTCTCAAACATGGTTGAAGGCGTTACTAACGGCTTCTCAAAGACTTTGAAGATGGTCGGTGTTGGTTACCGTGCCGCAAAGTCTGGTTCAAAGTTGACTCTGTCAGTTGGGTATTCACACCCTGTTGACTTTGAAGACCGCGATGGTTTGACTGTTGAAGTTCCTGATGCCTTGACTATCAAGATTTCTGGAATCTCAAAGCAAGCAGTTGGTGATTTTGCTGCGGAAATTCGCGCAATTCGCCCACCAGAACCATATAAGGGTAAGGGAATTCGTTACGAAGGCGAAGTTGTCCGTCGTAAGGAAGGTAAGACTGGTAAGTAAGCTTTTCGCTTCTTAACCCGTTTTACATTTAATAAACAAAGATTATTTGAAAGTGGTTTAACCACTTAAAGAAAAGGAAAGCACAGCTATGATTACGAAACCAGATAAGAATAAGCTTCGCGTACAACGCCACAAGCGTGTCCGCGGCAAGATCTCTGGTACTGCTGCTCGCCCACGTTTGAACGTTTTCCGTTCTAATGTCAACATCTACGCTCAATTAATTGATGACGTAGCGGGTGTAACGCTAGCAAGTGCCTCATCACAAAGTGCCGATGTTACCGGTACAAAGGTTGAACAAGCCGTTAAAGTTGGCGAGATGATCGCTAAGAATGCTAAGGCTGCTAACATCGAAGAAGTTGTCTTCGATCGTGGTGGTTATGTTTATCACGGACGTGTGAAGGCTTTGGCCGATGCTGCTCGTGAAAACGGCTTGAAGTTCTAAGGAAAGGAGGAATAATACAAATGGTTGAATTCGTAAACCCTAAGGAATTAGGCGAATTAGAAGAAAACGTTGTTGCAATTAACCGTGTTACCAAGGTTGTTAAGGGTGGACGTCGTTTGCGCTTCGGTGCTTTGGTTGTCGTTGGTGACAAGCAGGGTCATGTTGGTTTTGGAACTGGTAAGGCACAAGAAGTGCCAGAAGCTATCCGTAAGGCCGTTGAAGACGCAAAGCGTAACTTGATCACTGTACCAACAGTTGGTACTACTATTCCTCACGAAGTTCTTGGTGAATGGGCTGGTGGTAAGATCCTGGTTAAGCCTGCTAAGGAAGGTGCTGGGGTTGCCGCCGGTGGTGCTACTCGTTCCGTAATGGAATTGGCTGGTATCAACGATGTGACTGCTAAGTCATTGGGTTCATCAACTCCTGTCAACGTTGTTCGTGCAACTTTTGATGCATTGAACAGCTTAAAGGATGCTGAACAAGTGGCAAAGTTACGTGGTGTTTCATTGGAACACTTGGCTGAATAAGGAGCGATAACATGGCTGATTTGAAAATCACTTTGATTAAGAGTGCGGCTCATCGCTTGCCTAAGCAACGTGCCATTGTTAAGTCACTTGGACTTAACCGTGTGTCAAGCTCAGTGGTGAAGCCTGATAACGCAGCTACTCGTGGCGCAATTTTCCATATTGCTCACTTGGTTGCTGTTGAAGAAGTAAAATAAAAAAAATTTAGAAAAAGGAGGGACCAAACGATGAATTTGAACGAATTGCAACCTGCTTTGGGTTCACGCCAGACACGTAACCGTGTTGGTCGTGGTACTTCATCTGGAAACGGTAAGACTGCTGGTCGAGGCCAAAAGGGACAAAAGGCCCGTGGTAAGACACGTCTTGGGTTCGAAGGTGGACAAATGCCTTTGTACCGCCGTATTCCAAAGCGTGGATTTACAAATATCTCACGCAAGGAATTCGCAGTTGTTAACTTGGACAAGTTGAACAACTTCGATAACGGCACCGAAGTAACACCTGCTTTGTTGATTGAAAACGGTGTAGTAAAGAACCAAAAAGACGGAATCAAGGTCTTGGGTAATGGTCAATTGGAAAAGAAGTTGACGATTAAGGCCCACAAGTTCTCTGCTGCTGCAGTTAAGGCCATCGAACAAGCTGGTGGTACAACCGAGGTGATCTAAAATGTGGCGCACGCTATTTAATGCAATCCGACAAAAAGATATTCGCAAGAAAATGCTTTGGACGATTTTGATTCTCTTTGTTTACCGCATTGGGACTCACATCACTGTTCCAGGTGTTAATCCTGCTGCCTTGAATTCAGTTTCTGGTTCAGGCTTGCTGAATATTTTAAATATTTTTTCGGGTGGAGGCTTACTGAACTTCTCGCTCTTTGCGATGGGGGTCTCGCCTTATGTTACTGCGCAAATTGTTGTGCAGTTGCTGCAGTTAGATATCGTGCCACGTTTTGTTGAATGGAGTAAACAAGGCGAAGTTGGTCGCCGGAAGCTGAATCAAGCTACCCGGTACTTGACCATTATCTTTGCCTTTTTGCAATCAGTGGGAATTACCGCTGGATTCAACTCCTTAGCCGCCTATGGTTTGGTGAAGCAGACCAATAACGTGACCTCCTTCCTGCTGATTGGGTCGGTCATGACCATTGGAACTTTCTTTGCCATGTGGTTGGGAGAAATGATTACCGAAAAGGGTCTTGGAAACGGTGTTTCTATGATTATCTTTTCTGGAATTATTTCTCAAATGCCTTCTGGTTTGTGGGAAATTTTCAAGGAAAATGTTCTGCAAGTTAGTGGGAGCGACAAGGTTACCGGCTGGATTTTCATGGCGGTTTTACTGACGGCAATTATTTTGGTTGTCGGAATTACGACCTGGTTTTATGAAGCAAGTCGCCGTTTGCAAATCCAATATACACGGTCAGCTTCTTCCTACGGGGCTGAAGCTTACCTACCTTTGAAGTTAAATGTTTCTGGGGTGATTCCTGTGATCTTTGCTTCGTCATTGATTTCAACACCACAGACAATCCTCTTCGCCTTCCAGAGTAAGTATAGTAACGTTAGCTGGTTTAAAGTCCTACAGCAGATTTTCTCCATGCAAACAACAACTGGAGCAATTTTTTACACTGTTCTGATTATTCTCTTTACTTACTTCTACGCTTTTGTCCAGGTCAATCCTGAAAAGTTGGCTGAAAACTTGCAAAAGCAGGGGGCTTACATTGTTGATGTTCGTCCTGGTGTCGAAACGCAAAAGTTTGTCACAAAGCTGCTCTTACGCTTGTCGTTTGTTGGGGCTTTGTATCTTGGCTTTGTCGCCTTGGTACCATTGATTGCATCTGATGTATGGGGACTTAATGAAAAGATTGGTTTGGGTGGAACTTCTTTGCTGATTGCCATCGGGGTTACCCTTGATTTGATTCGTCAAATCGATGGTCTCTTGCAAAAGAAGAACTACCTAGGCTTTATCCGTTAAGCTGGTTTAAAAGGAGTTCAATCATGACGAAAAACCTAATTTTATTGGGTCTACCTGGTGCAGGTAAGGGAACCCAAGCTGAGAAGATTATTGCTGATTATCCAATGGTTCACATTAGTACTGGCGATATCTTCCGGGCCAACATGAAAGAAGAAACTGAGCTTGGACAAAAAGCAAAAGCCTTCATGGATGCTGGTAACTTAGTTCCTGATGAAATTACGAATGCGATGGTCGCTGATCGACTATCGCAACCTGACGTAGTTGAAAACGGCTTTATGCTGGACGGCTACCCACGTAATGAAGAACAGGCAAAGTTCTTGGACCAATTCTTAGCCGAAAAGAACAGCAAGGTTTCGGCTACCTTGTATTTTGAAGTTCCTGACCAAGTTTTGGTTGACCGGTTAATGAACCGGGGACGGGCGGATGACACAAAGGATGTTATCGCGCACCGTTTGGAAGTCAACAAGAAGGCCAACTTGCCTTTGGTTGATTACTATGAAAATCATGGTGTTTTGCACACCATCGATGGTAATGGTGAATTAGACCGAATTTACGCTGATGTAAAATCGGTCTTGAATGCCTTGGACTAAAAGGCTTTTCTTGATAATTCAGGGAAATCCTGGTATAATTAATAAGGTTGACCGCCTTATCGATTATGTTGAATGATGGTTACATAGGAGGTAATCTGCGTGGCCAACGATGTCATTGAAATTGAGGGCAAAGTTAAAGAAACGATGCCAAATGCAATGTTTCAAGTCGAACTTGAAAATGGTGCGGTCATCTTAGCACACGTTTCCGGGAAGATTCGTAAGAATTATATTCGGATCTTGCCAGGTGACCGTGTCACGGTTGAAATGTCACCATACGACTTGACAAAGGGTCGTATTACTTACCGTTTCCGCTAAAAATTAGTGAAACGGTCGATAATCAGTTAACCGAATAGGAGGAATAGATTATGAAGGTGCGTCCATCAGTTAAAAAAATGTGCGAATCTTGCCGTGTGATTAAGCGTAACGGCCGGACAATGATTATTTGCCCAGCTAACCCTAAGCACAAGCAACGCGCTGGTAAGTAATTTTTACTTACAAAGATAAAAAACGCTTGAAAATGAACTTAGAAGTTCTTTCAAAATATTAAAAGGAGGTAAATTGTTATGGCTCGTATTGAAGGTATCGATTTGCCACGTGACAAGCGAATTGTCATTGGTTTAACATACATCTACGGAATCGGTAATACAACTGCCCAAAAGATCTTGGCTACGGCTAAGGTTTCTGAAGACGTTCGAGTGCGCGACTTGACGGTTGATCAAGAAGATCAAATCCGTGAAGCTATCGCTGCTTTGAACTTGCAGTTGGAAGGTGACTTGCGTCGTAAGGTATCACTTGATATCAAGGGATTGCAAGAAATCGCCTCATACCGTGGTATTCGTCACCGTAAGGGATTGCCCGTTCGTGGACAACACACGAAGAACAACGCCCGTACTCGCAAAGGCCCAGCTACGGCAATTGCTGGTAAGAAGAAGTAAAAACCTTTTTACCAATCTCTTTAATAAGAAAACGGCATATTGTCGCAAGACTGCTGTCCTTTTCTAAAAGAGCCTCACTTTTGTGAGAAATGATTATCACAACCATAGTTGTGTAATGTTGGTTAGTCATCACTAACCCGAGAAATTATAAAGAATTTGAAAAGGAGGCAAAAATTATGGCAGTTCGTACTACACGCAAGCGTCGTGTGAAAAAGAACATTGAATCTGGTGTGGCACATATCCACGCAACTTTCAATAACACTATCGTCATGATTACCGATGCCCAAGGTAACGCTGTTGCCTGGTCATCAGCTGGTGCCCTTGGATTTAAGGGATCACGTAAGTCAACACCATTCGCTGCTCAACAAGCAGCGGAAGCAGCTGCTAAGTCCGCATTGGAAGTTAACATGCGCACTGTTGCTGTTACGGTTAAGGGCCCTGGTTCCGGTCGTGAATCAGCAATTCGTGCATTGGCCGCAGCTGGTCTTGAAGTAACGTCAATCAAGGATGTTACCCCAGTTCCCCATAACGGATCACGCCCACCAAAGCGTCGTCGTGTTTAATTAATTTCATTGCGCTTGCTTTGAAAGAGGGGGTTAGAGTTAACAGATGATTGAATTTGAAAAGCCAGATATTCATAACATCGAAGAGGATGCCAACTACGGTAAGTTTATCGTGGAACCTCTGGAGCGTGGCTATGGGACGACTTTGGGCAACTCCCTTCGTCGTGTCTTGCTATCATCGCTTCCTGGCGTAGCGGTCAACACAGTCCAAATTGACGGTGTGGTCCACGAATTCTCAACCGTTGATGGTGTTGTAGAAGACGTGACCCAGTTGATTTTGAACTTGAAAAAAGTTGTTTTCGCTACGGACTCAGCTGAAGAGCACGCTTTGGAAATTGATGTTCAAGGACCAAAGGACGTTACTGCAGCTGATTTGACAGGATCAGCTGACATTGAAGTCTTGAACCCAGATTTGCATATTGCAACTTTGGCAGCTGGACAGTCATTACACATGACGGTTACGGCTGTAAAGGGTCGGGGTTATTCTTCAGCTGAAGAAAACAAGCAATTACGTGATGAAATGCCAATCGGTGTTTTAACGGTTGATTCGATTTACACACCAATCGAACGAGTTAATTACCACGTTGAAAACAAACGTGTTGGTTCTCGCGACGATTACGATAAGCTGACCATGGAAGTTTGGACTAATGGTTCAATCAAGCCAAGCGATGCTTTGAG
This sequence comes from Fructobacillus americanaquae, assembly GCF_024029775.1. Taxonomy (GTDB): domain Bacteria; phylum Bacillota; class Bacilli; order Lactobacillales; family Lactobacillaceae; genus Fructobacillus; species Fructobacillus americanaquae. The sequence continues at coordinate 644,528 of NZ_CP097122.1, read as the reverse complement.
TCTTGGTTCAAAGATTCTAACAGAACACTTGAACTTGTTCACGGATATTTCCCCTGTTGCCCAAGAGACTAAAGTCATGGTTGAAACGGAAAAGGCTACAAGTACTGCAGCTGATGCCGCTCCGATCGAAGATTTGGACTTGTCCGTTCGTTCATACAACTGCTTGAAGCGAGCAGGAATCAACACGATTGAAGAGTTGACTGATCGCTCAGAAGCCGACATGATGAAGGTCCGTAACTTAGGACGTAAGTCATTAGACGAAATTCAAGAAAAGTTGACCGAAATGGGCTTAGGCTTCCATCAAGAAGATTAATATTCATCAAAAGTTTAGAAAAAGGAGGATTAACCGATGTCATACCGTAAGCTAGGCCGTACTTCATCACAACGTAAGGCAATGTTGCGTGACTTGACGACTGACTTGTTGATCAATGGTCGGATTCAAACTACTGAAGCCCGCGCCAAGGAAGTTCGCAAGACAGCTGACAAGATGATCACGCTTGGAAAGCACGCTGATTTGGCAGCCCGTCGTAAGGCCGCTAAGTTCGTGCGTAACGAAGTTGCTGATGTCAAGGAAGATGGCGATAACATTCGCGTACAAACTGCTTTGCAAAAGTTGTTTGAAGAAGTGTCACCACGTTTTGCAGAACGTAATGGTGGTTACACTCGCATCTTAAAGACTGTGCAACGTCGTGGCGATGCTGCACAAATGGTTATCTTGGAGTTAGTTGACTAATTGCTTGATAAACAAAAAGCTCGAAACCTTAATTGGTTTCGAGCTTTTTTGTTGGCGATTTAGTTGATTATCGCTTTGGACGACCATAGCGGAAGTAACGGAAGAAGCCGTAAGCAGAGCCAATTCCAGCGAAAAATGATAGGTTAATGGCATGTTTTGCCCAACGTGCAACTAGTCCTGCAGAACCATTGCGGCCATAGGCATTTGTGAGACCATAGTTCTTGCCAAGGGAAACAAAATAGCCAGGATTTTTTTGTTCCTTGGCACTCTTGCCATGGTCCTTGGCTAATCCTAATTGGTAAATCAGTCTGTTGATAATAATATTACCAGCGTATTCGGCAGCTAGCGCCAATTGGGGTAGCCCTTCTTGATTGTTTTGTGTAAAGGCAGCAATGTTTCCAGCTGCAAAAACGTTTGATAATGGCGCGCCTTCATCGGTCAAGACCCGGAAGTGCTTATCGACGGTTAATTGCCTATGGTCGTTAATGGCAATCCCCCAACGATTGGAAAAGGGTTCAACTTGTAGACCGGTGGCCCAATAGACCTTGTCGGTGAATAGTTGCCGGCCATCCAATAGTGTCAGTCGGTCCTTGGTCATCCCAAGCACACGCGTATTATTGAAGACTTCAACTCCCCGTTTCGTTAAAAAATCTTTTGCCTTTTGACTTAATTCGGGTTCCGTTAAGGCTGGTAAGAGAACTTGGCTAGCATTAATCAAGGTTAGTCTAATTCGTTCTGGGTCAATTTTGTGATGGTGTTTAAAGTTTGCTAGCTCGGCCATTAGTTCGACCCCACTCGGCCCACCACCAACAACCGTAATATTTAAGCTATGTTCAGGATTTGTTTTTTGCTGTTCCAAGAATTCTTCTAAATCAGCTTGAACAGCCAATGCGCCATTAAATGAGTTAAATAATGTGGCATGCTCGACAACACCTGGAATACCAAAGGCAGAACCAATACTACCGGTTGTTAAAATTAGGTAGTCATAGTGGTAATCGTTTTTCTTGGTCATCAATAAGTGATCGTTAAAGTTGATGTCATCAACTCGTTGGTTGATAAAGGTGATGTTTTCGTCATTTTTTAAAAGTTGGAAGAGATCATAACGTGCGCCCTCAACGGGAACGGTGTTAACAGCAATCTGTGGTAAAACATTTTGTAAGGTCATCGCTTCGCTACCATCATTAAAAAGCAGAATCTGATGATCAGTTCTGCGAATTTTGCGGGCTAACCGCTTAGTAATGTAAACGCCAGATAATCCTGCTCCGACGATTGCAATGGTTTGTTTGGACATTCATGAATCCCTTTTTTCCTCAATTTCAATCTATTATACACCGGTTGTTTACAAAAATGCAGGTAATGTGGGCTGTGCTGATATATATTAGAATTCATTCGAACATTATGGAAAAATCAACTGGAAAATACTTAATATGACTGATTTTTTAACCGCTTGGGGCCAAAACGGAACCGCTTGGCGAAGAATCTGAGACATAAAAGCAGAAGATAGTTAGAATAAAAACGTTGGAGGAGAGATAAATGATTTTAAAAGCAATTAACTTGAGTCAACGCTATGGCAACTTTGAAGCAGTCAAGCGAATTAACTTATCCATAGCAAAGGGGTCCTTAACAGCCTTGCTTGGGCCAAACGGAGCGGGTAAATCGACAACAATGCGGATGCTGACGGGATTGGATCAAGCAGCCAGTGGGGAAGTCGTTTACGCAGAAAAAACCAAAATTGGCGTTGTCTTTCAGAATAGCGTCTTAGACGGGGAATTAACTGTTCATGAAAATTTGGCAATTCGGGCTGCTCAGTACAAAGGTATTCCCGTAGATAGAGTGGGCACCTTAGTTAAATACTTAGGACTAATGACCTTTGCTGAGCAACGTTATGGCACATTGCCAGGTGGGCAAAAACGACGAGTTGATATTGCCAGAGCATTGTTGAACAAGCCGGATATTCTTTTCTTAGATGAACCGACGACCGGTTTGGATATTCAGACTAGGCGGGCAATTTGGCACTTGCTAGAAGACCTACAGCGAAAAGACCAACTAACGATTGTTTTGACGACACATTACTTGGATGAAACGGACCAAGCTGATCAAGTTGCGATCATCGATCATGGCCAGGTGATTGCTAGTGGCTCCGCAAAGGCAATTAAACATCAATATGCACCGAGTCAGTTGCGTTTAGAGGTCCAGGCAGACGGGGCAGAACGGTTGCTTAGCCAGGGCTATGACTTTGAAAGCAAGAGCCACGAGGGTGCAGAGCAGCTACTGATTAAGGGGCTAACTGCCAGTGAAACAATCGCCTTGCTGAGCCAAAATAAAGACGCTGTGACTGATTTTGAGTACTTACAGGGCACAATGGACGATGCCTTTATCGCCTTAACTGGGCAGGAGGTGCGCTAATGTTTGCCCTAATGAAACGAAACCAATTATTATATTTTCGCAACCGCAGTGGGGTAGTGATGTCCTTAATGGGCGCGCTAATTTCCTTTATTCTTTACATTGTCTTTTTGAAGAAGGGTATCAGTTCTGATTGGTCCGGTGTTCCCCATAAAAATCAACTCCTTGATACCTGGCTGATTGGTGGAACTTTGGCGATTACTGGGGTTACCACGACGCTGACGGCTCTTTCACAGCTAGTGAAGGACAAGGAGACGCACGTCAGTGCGGACCTCTTCTTGACAGACACCAAGCCAATCACCCGCCGTGCAGCCTATCTTTTGAGTGCTGCGGTTGTGGGATTCTTGATGCAGGTAGTTGTTTTTGTTGTGATGGCGACATACTTTGTGATGGTTGATGGCTTGAGCCTGACGGCTGAAAGCTTAGTTGGCCTCGTCTGGGTCATGCTCTTAAGTGCTGTGCTATCGACGCTTCTAAACGCCTTGATTTTGAATCGGATTGAAACGGTCGACAATTTGTCAAAGATGGCAACGATTGTTGGAACCGCCAGTGGCTTTTTGGTCGGTGGTTATATCCCAATCGGTTCCCTACCTGATTTTGCTCAAACATTGATGAAAGTGACACCCAGTTTTTATGTGGCAACGCTCTTCCGTCAGGTGCTGATGAATGAGACAATTTCGTCATCTTTTGCCGGTCAGAGTAGGGCCATCGAGAGCTTTAATCAAGAAATGGGCATTCGGGCCCAATGGGGACACTTGTTGACGGGGATGGAAAGCAACTTGGTTGTGTTAGGATTAATAGGAGGTGGTTGCCTATTATTGCTAGTACAGGTTCTACACGATGGTCGCAATCGGCCAAGGACCAAATAAAATTTGTTGGGGTATCTTAGTGGAAGTTTATTTTCGAAAAAATCATCAAATGAAAGGTGATCAGGTGGAGGTCACGGTTGAAGCCCCAGCGGCTAATCAAGCGGTGACAGACTTGTTGGCTTATTTGCGTCGCTACCAATCGGTTAAACCGTCTAATCCAGCTGTACCACTAAAATCATCTATAGGAATGGCTGACCAATCGCTCTCGAAAGATGCACAAGCGTCCACAGTCCAGCCAGCAAATTTAAACTTTGATGAGAGCGTCCGCCACTCGGCGCCTTCTACCACGCAGGCTACTACCACAAAATTCGGCATTCTCTCGGTCAAAACAGCCGATGAAATTATTTTGTTGAGGGTGGCTGATCTGATTTTGATTGATGTAGAAGCTGGTCAGCTCGTCATCACGACTACTCGCCAGCAAATTTTAGTTAAAGAGCGGTTAGGTCATTTTGTCGATCGACTCGGTCAGGCAAACTTTGTTCAAATTTCTAAGCACGCCGTTATCAACCTCGATCACTTGCAATCGTTATCAAACAGCTTCTCTGGGAATATGACGGCCGAATTGGCCGGTGGCAACCAAGCCTTAGTCAGCCGGCGTTATGTTAAGACCCTGATGGGTCACTTAGGCTTATAAGGAGAGAAAATGAAGAAATTGTTCTTAAAGATGATCCGTGGTATGGAATACGGCTCATTAACCTATTTACTAGCCCTGCTGCTGTCTGCTCAAACAATCAAAGTCACAACAAAGGATATCGTTGGCGTCCTCTTGATGAGTGCTGCGATTGGCCTGTTAACTTTGATTTTTACGATTGAGCGCTTGTCTTATTTGATGGCCATTGTCATCCACCTCTTAGGTACCTTCGCTTTAGTCGTTCTCACTGATCAATTAACGGGTGGCTTTCATGGCATCTTAAATTGGAATTTTTGGTTGATTTTTGTGACCGCCTACCTGGTGATTTGGTTGATTATCAAAGTTGATCAGCAAACTCAGGTTGATCGGATCAACGCCGCCTTGAAAAAGGTCCAGACAAAATGAAATCAGAACCATACAAAGACTGGCAGAGAACTTTTCAGATTGAGCCTTGAGGATTGAATAATAAGTCGACCATGTGGGTCGGCTTTTTTTGTGGTGTTGATCAGTGCATCAGTTAGAAAAAATTAAGCCGCATTTACTAACTAAAGCAGTGGTTCTCAACTCGTCACCGACCAAACTACCGCGACCGGCCCTCAGCCTGCAAATATGATAAAATGTTGATAATGAAAAATGCAATAACAATTAACAATTTGACTTATGGGTACCCAGACCAGGACCCACTCTTTCATGGCTTTGACCTTGCAGTGCAAGAGGGGCAGTGGCTGTCGATTGTCGGCCATAATGGATCAGGAAAATCAACGCTTGCCAAGCTCATCCTGGGCCTATTAGAAGCCAACAGTGGTATAATTAGAGTCTTTGACCAGGAACTGACAGTTGCAACACTGGCGGAAGTCCGTGAACAGGTGGGAATGGTTTTCCAAAACCCGGATAACCAGTTTGTCGGTGCTACTGTTGCCGACGATGTTGCTTTTGGTTTGGAAAACCGTCAGGTACCGTCTGAAGAGATGCCAGCAATGATCGAAGCAGCCCTGAAACAGGTGGGGATGGCTGATTTTGCTGACCGAGAACCACACACGCTCTCGGGTGGACAAAAGCAACGAGTCGCTCTGGCATCCGTCCTGGCCCTTAAACCAAAGGTGATTATCTTAGATGAGGCAACGGCTATGCTCGATCCAGCTGGCAAGAGTGCTGTTTTGCAGACTTTAAAGGATCTGAAACACCATCACCAGGACCAACTGACGCTCATTGTTATCACTCATGACATGGCGGAGGCCGCCTTGGCGGATCGCTTGGTCGTCATCAATGACGGTCAGTTAGCCTTGGACGACCGACCCCAGGACCTCTTTGTCCAGGGACAGGCACTCAAAGAACTTGGCTTAGACCAGCCGTTTGAGTCTCAACTGGCTCAGGCCCTGCCAAAGCCACCCAACCAGTATTTAACGAAGCAGGAGTTGGCAGCATGGCTATCAACATTGAAGGATTAAGTTTTCACTATGGCGCCGGAAAAAATTCGGAGCAGATTCTAAACGATATTAATTTAACGGTTGAACCCGGTCAGATTACCGCCATTGTTGGTCAAACTGGTTCAGGCAAGTCGACTTTAGTTCAGCATTTGAATGCACTCTTGCTGCCAAGCGGTGGACAAGTTGTCGTTGGTGACCAAGTTGTCACCAGTAAAACCAAGGAAAAGGCATTGGGTCCAGTTCGGGCCCAGGTGGGAATGGTTTTCCAATTTCCGGAAAATCAGCTTTTCGCTAGCACGGTCTTAGAAGATGTCATGTATGGCCCTAAGAATTTTGGCAAGAATGCTGAAGAGGCGGAAATTCTCGCAAAAAAAGCTTTGGTTCAGGTTGGCTTGAAGGAAGAATTTTGGCAACACTCGCCCTTTGATCTTTCAGGTGGACAAATGCGTCGAGTGGCGTTGGCGGGCGTCTTAGCAATGGATCCACAAGCTATGGTTTTTGATGAGCCAGCGGCTGGCCTTGATCCCAAGGGGCAAGAGGAACTTTTGAACTTGCTACGGGATCTGAAGGCCGCCCAGAAGACAGTTGTTTTGATTTCTCACCAGATGGACCAGGTGCTAGCGCTTGCAGACCAAGTAGTCGTGATGCAGGCCGGTCGTGTGGCAGCCATTGAAGCGCCCGACCAGCTTTTTTTGCGTGACCGGCAGTGGTTCTTGGACCATGCTTTGGATTTGCCAGAGCCAGTGGCGTTTGCAAAGTACCTGGAAGACCACGGTTATCATTTTGATTATTTGCCAAAATCAGTGGCCGAATTGGCTGAACAAATCAAGGAACAAGTTGATTGGGATCAGGTCACTGTGCCAAATTCTTTGACTGGAGGTGACCGAGATGAATAACCTTGTGATTGGTCAATTTATTCCCGGCACAGCTTGGCTTTACCGGGTCGACCCCAGAACCAAAATTTTGGTAACGGTGGTGTATGTCTTTCTCTTAATTTTTGCTAATACCTGGCCGGCCTATGCCCTTGCCACTTTGTTTTTGGCCTTAACACTGGTTTTAACGGGTCAAAGCCTTGGACTTTACTGGCGGGGAATTAAGCCTGTGATATGGTTAATCATCTTTACCGTCTGCCTCCAGCTTTTCTTTACCGGAGGAACACCAGTTTTGTTCCAGTGGCAGTTTTTGAAAATTACGCTGCCGGGCTTGGTTAATGCCCTTTATGTGGTTTTGCGCTTTGTGTTGATTGTTCTGATGTCAACAGCCCTAACGCTGACGACACCGCCAACGGCCATTGCCAGTGCCATCGAGTCGCTCTTAAAGCCCTTAAAAGTGATTAAGGTACCAGTTGCTGAACTGGCCTTGATGCTTTCAATCGCCTTACGCTTTGTGCCATTGCTGATGCTGGAAACGGATAAGGTGATGAAGGCACAAAAGTCGCGGGGGATGTCACTGTCCACTGGGTCACTGATCAAGCGGTCAAAGGCCGTTTTGCCCCTGTTGATTCCACTCTTTATCGGAGCCTTACAGCGGGCACTGGACTTAGCCAACGCCATGGAAGTTCGTGGTTTTGAATCTGCGGATAATCGGACCCGTTATCGGGTCTTATCCTTTAGTAAGCAGGATTTATTGGCTGTTTTGGCGACCGGACTGTTTGTCCTTCTTTTTATCGGATTACTATGGATCAATTAAATAAAACTAGCAAGAAGGGAGCCGCCGATGCCGCGTTATCGTGCGATTGTCGCTTACGACGGGTCTGATTTTTTAGGCTTTCAAGTACAAAGTAAAAATGGGGTGGAACGCCACCGTACTGTTCAGGGAGAATTAATCAAGGCCGTTAATCAGATGGGCAAGAACCCCGTTGAACGGATTAAGGTTGTCGGGGCCTCACGAACCGATACCGGCGTTCACGCCAATGGTCAGGTCGTTCACTTCGATCTGCCTTTTAATATCCCGGGAGCAGGCGTTCGCAAGGGCTTGAATACCATCTTACCTAGAGATATTTTAATCAAGCAGGTGGACCAGGTTTCAGATGACTTTCACGCCCGCTTTGCCTCACATCAGAAGCGCTACTATTATCGGGTTTCGACTCAGGACTATGTCGATCCTTTTAAGCGGCGTTATACTGGCCACTTTCACTGGCATTTGGACCCCAAACGAATTGAGCAGGCTCTGCCTGATTTAATTGGCGAACATGACTTTGCCACCTTTGCTGCTTCTGGAAATCAAACGACCACAACCGTTCGAACCATCACTAGAGCGGAAATTGAGGTCAAAGAAGATGAGCATGAACTTGTTTTTGTCTTTGAGGGCAACGCCTTCTTGTATAACCAGATTCGCATTATGGTTGGTGTTTTGCTGGAAATCGGCACTGGCCGCCGGCCTGTTGATGCTATTCCAGCGTTGATTGCTGCCAAAGACCGGGAACAGGCACGTTACACGGCACCAGCGGCTGGTTTATATTTGGATGAAGTAGCGTATAATAGTTTGTGAGTTCGGATAATTTTTTCACTTTAAAAATCAGCTTACACTTTTTATTAGCTGATTAAGTGCTGGTAGTCGACACACGGAGGTTAACATGACATTATTTGAGGAATATATTCAGGCAGCTCGGGGTTTGATTTTTGTGGCAACGGCCAAAGATGATCAACCAAGCTTGCGGATTATGGGCTTTGCGGCTGATCCAGAACGCCCTAACGTCTGGTACCTGGTTTCACAGCCAGATACGGCAAAGATTGTTGATTTGGACCAGAACGCAAAAGTTGCCATCATGACGCCTTTAAATGAAAACGGGGCTAGAATCGAATCCAACCAAGTAACTATGGTGCGTTCCAAGAAAACTTGGCAGGATGTGCAATCTTACTTCACTAACCCTGTCTTCTCAAAGAACCACCCACATCCTGAAGAAGAAGTGTTGCTGGAGTTAACCTTTAAGTCTGCTCGCTTAGCCGCCTATGCTGGTACTAAAGTGGTGACTTTTGCCTAATTTGAGCGGCTTATAGTTATTCATTAAGTCGTGTAGTGGTCTCAGTAGAGAAGCCCAGGTGAGTAATCGTAAAAAATTTTAATGGCAACAGCAAAAAGCCCCAACCATTATTCATGGTTGGGGCTCCTTTTTATCAGTGCTGCCAGTCAACTGAAAAGTTTAATGAGGAGAAGTAGAGGGTCGTGGCTAGTCCGACGGTTTACTAATGGAAATGACGGGGAGAAGAGTATCAATCTCCAATTTGTCTTTATCAGCAAACCGGGCAGCATTCGGGTAGCCAGCACTTTCGATGATTGAATCTGGATTTTGTCAGTCGTAAAAGCAAACCAATGGCACTCATATTACTCAGCATGTTTGCTTGCGATATCTACCTGCCTCATCAGGATGTATTTAGTACTGATATTTGTAATTGGTGTGCTTGGTTGAGCGAACTTGGTGGGGGCTTGTTGCTGCTGTTGCAGGGTGTTTGGCCCAGCTGAAGCAATGGCAGTGTTACCACCAAGGACGATTAAGCTCATTAAAGCGATAAAAATCCAGAAGGGCTTTGTTTTCCATATATCTCTAAGATGTAGCATACGGATTCCTCCTATAAAGGTACTATAACACGACAATGACTCATTTGTCACATTAAATTAAATATTTTGTAACATAAAAGGGAACATTAGAATTTTTGTGATCCTTTTCTGAAGAAAATGAGTTTGAATAGAACTGATTTTATTGATGGAAAATCAGTAAGAAATTCGGGAAAATAATTGACAGTACAAGCCCTAGTCGCTATAATGGTTATTGGTATTGTTTACCTCACGATAAGCCCCGGAAACTTATTGTAAAAGTTAGGTAAGGAACGACCTAGCATGTAAACAACTAATCAAAGGAGCGCGCCATGCGTACAACATTTTTAGCAAAGCCTAGCGAAATCGAAAAGAAGTGGTACATCATTGATGCCAAGGACGTCGTTTTGGGACGTTTGTCAACAGTAGTTGCTTCTATTTTGCGTGGTAAGAACAAGCCAACTTTCACACCTAACGTTGATATGGGTGACAATGTCATCATCATCAATGCTGGTGAAGTAAAGTTGACTGGTAAGAAGGCAACTGACAAGATTTACTACCATCACTCAAACCACCCAGGTGGATTGAAGGAACGTACTGCCGGTAACTACCGTCAATATGATCCAGAAAAGTTGTTGGAATTGTCAATCAAGGGTATGTTGCCTAAGACATCTTTGGGACGTAAGCAAGGTTTGAACCTGCACGTATACGCTGGAGCAGATCACAACCATGCTGCTCAGAAGCCTGAAGTACTTGACATCAACAAGTTGGTCTAAGAAAGGAGTGCCGATAATATGACTGCAGCAGTACAATATGCCGGAACTGGTCGTCGTAAGAACTCAGTTGCTCGGGTCCGTTTGGTTCCTGGTAACGGTGCCATCACTATGAATGGCAAGTCAATCGAAGACTACATTCCTTTCCCTAACTTGCGTGAAGTTGTTTTGCAACCATTCAACGCTACAGATACATTGGGTAACTATGACGTTTTGGTTAACGTTAATGGTGGTGGTTTCTCTGGTCAAGCCGGAGCCACTCGTCACGGTATCGCCCGTGCATTACTCGTTGTTGACCCAGACTTCCGTCCTGCATTGAAGCAAGCTGGTCTTTTGACCCGTGATGCTCGTATGAAGGAACGTAAGAAGCCAGGTTTGAAGAAGGCCCGTAAGGCTTCACAATTCTCAAAGCGTTAATCTTGACATTATCGTTTTACGAGAAAAATGGAAAAGCACCAACCGATTGTGGTTGGTGCTTTTTTTGTGCCCTACATGTGACAGTTGGTTTCTTTGAAACGAAAGCAATTACCGGTGATAGTTTCTGTTATTTTTGCAGCCGGGGACCGGTTCTTTTCTGAATCAAAATAATAACGCTTATTGAGACAACCATCGATAATAAAAGGATTGGTAATTTTCCAAAAATGGGGTAACCGCCAACTAAAATAATACTTCCGATTGGGGCTGCAACCGTTAACACACTATTTAATACGCCTAATATGATACTGAGGGACTTAGAATCACTATTTTTCATTAACAGTGCATATAATTTAGGATTCACCTTTCCCGTGATATACGTAATAGAAAAAGCTACTATTAAGATTAGTATGATATTGAGATTTAATAATAGGACAACGTAGAGCAAGAAGAGGATGCTTGAAGCCAGGGTAATTAACGTTTTAATGCTGGCCTTTTTGAGGATGTCGTTAACGGTAATTGACCCTAAAATACTACCTAAAACAAAGGTGATGTTGATTAGTAAAATAGTTGTACCAAAATGAAATGGAGAAACCGTAGGATTGTCTAAGATATATAAGTTTAAAATACCATCAATACTAGTGCCTAAGGCATTAACTAAAATAATCGATAATAAAATGTTAAAAATTGGAACTGCGGTTATATCGGAAAATAAATGAAGTACCGTCCGAATTTTAATTTTGTGATCATTACCATCTGCTACATTTTTTCTTCATATGTTAGATCATGACGATGGATAAATAAAATACAGGCAGAAATCAGTAAAGTGACGGCATTAATGATACTCCCTACCACGTAGTTATGGGTCGCCATCATATAACTAACGCCAATTCCTTGACCAACCGGCTCCATGATTAAGGAAATACTCTGGTACAAGCCTAGCGCCTGTTGCTGATTTTCTCCAGCAACCTTATTTTGAATAATTGGCATTTTCATCAAGCTAATGACGACTCCAATAATATCCGACAATAGATTAACGATGATGGCGGAGGCAATATATTGGTCCGTCGTAAAAAATAGAACAGCTAGTATTCCGAAAAATAGACTTTGAGTTAAGGTCAGAAGGATAACCCACTTGGTCTTATTTTTGATACTGCTTGAAATTTTGCCAAGAAAAATAGAAGTAATTCCAGGTAGGACTGTTGCGATTGATACTACTGAAACCCAAAAAGATGGCATTTTGGTATTTTTGGCCATTAGTAGCAGAACAATATTAAAGAAGCTAATGCCAATAACTTGGAAAAATGTACTTAGACTTAATCCTCGAAATGCTTGATTGCGTAATAAATTAATCATGATTGATACCTCACTTTGATTGATAATGTTTGGTGCAGTGTGGATTTGAATAAACCATGTCTTGAGCGAGAATAAGTGTGAGTGTCCGAGTTATTACGAGTTAGTTTTTTGTTGTACTTTTTCCATTTGAAAATCCAAAACCTATTTTTCATTCTAGCTTCTCCCCTTGATTAAAATCTTTCTATTATTTTATCATTTAATTATAATAAAAAGATAAGGGAAATTGATTTTAAAACCAACGAGCTTGAAATACTCAAGCTAAAAATGATGGGATTTGAGGAGTATCTTGCGATCCTAGCGTCCAACAAAAAGTAATTTTTAAGTTTTATTATAAACACGTTGCTAACCAAATTTAGGGTTCAATGCCATCGACTCTTTTCGCTGTTATATTGTGTTTTTTGATATTGAAAGGATTCTTTAGGATTACTTCGCTTGATAAACTTGGTCTGTAGACGTATTAATAATTCTCTGCAACAATTGATGTTTTTTGAGAACTGGAAGCGAGTCTACTAATAACATTAGGGCCGTTCCGGCAATAGCCGAGACCCTCCATTCCTGCATTTGCCATCATAAAAACCCCAGAACTGTGCTGCAATTCTGAGGTTCATTATTATTTATTAATTCATTCCATGAGGAAAGCTTAGTCAGCTGATAAGGCATCGATTGGGTTCAACTTAGAAGCTCGACGGGCTGGTAGCATAGCAGCCAACAATGAAATCAAGATTGCTAAGACGAAGGCTGTTGTGACATTACCGGCAGTAATCTGAACGAAGGCGTAATCTGCAGTCCCCTTCAAGGCAGCGTTGATACCGGCTTCGACCAAGAAGGCCAAACCAGTGGCAAAGATTGCTGAAATCAGGCCAGTGATTAATGATTCAGTAATGAACAACCATTGGATGTCACCCTTTGATTCACCAATGGCACGCAGAATACCGATTTCCTTAGTTCGAGCTGAAACCGACATGTACATCGTGACGATAATCATCAATGCTGAAACAATTAATGAAATACCAGCGATAGTGGCCAAAACGTTGGTTGCTAAGTTAACGTAAGTCTGAGCTTGATCAATGATACTCATAACGGAAGAAGTTTTGTAAAGACGGTTAGAAGAGCTGTCCTTGATTTGATCAATCTTCTTCGTAGTTGCCTTAACGTTGTCCATATTATCAACCTTCAAGTTCAATGACGTTGGGGCAGTTGATAGGCCAGACTTTTCCATTGCAGCTTGTATGGTTTGTGTGCTGGTTAATCCTTGTGCGATACCTTGGCTGTTAGCCTTTGTCACACCGGCAATTTTAGCAGTGAATGTCACTGGAGTAGCCGACTGTCCGTTTTGGACTTGGTAAGTCATCGTGACTTCCTTACCGATAGCATCCTTATAGTTACTAAAACCAAGGCGCTTTGTCACGGTTGTTTCGTCTAAGAGCACTTCATTTTCCTTCGGTGCATTACCGGCTTTGATTGAGTCGGTCGTATCTTCTGAAGTCCAGTTGGTCAATGAAGTAACCGTTGCTGATTTACCGTTATAAGTTGTATTGACGTTGGTAGCGCTATAAGAGTTTTCAACCTTTGACACATGTGAAGTGTCTTTGATTTGCTTAATTTGGTCGGCGGTAAAGGCTTGCTTGCTACCACCGCCAAGTAGGACGGCAGCATTTGATTCACCATCGGTCTCCTTGCTATAGCGGGAGACGGTTACCGACTGTGGGTTGGCTACCTTGGCAATTTGATCACCAATATAGCCGGAAATTCCATTTCCAAGACCTGAGAATAGGACTACGGCAAACAAGCCGATCGCTGTTCCCAAGATAATTAATGAATTATGCTTGATGTTGTACTTAAAATGTTTAGCAGCAGTTCGGATGCTGGCCATCAAAGGTAATGGACGGGAACCAAGCATTTCTTTATCGGTTGTTGCAAAGGCAGGCTTGAGACGCTCGTCGGATTCGATTTGACCATCGGCCAAACGCACAATTCGTGTTCCGGCATCGGCAACTGCCTGCGAGTGGGTAACGGTAATGACCAAACGACCTTCTTTGGCGATGTCGTTTAACAATTCCAGTACTTCGGTTGTGTTTTCGGCATCTAAGGCTCCGGTCGGTTCATCGGCAATAATGACCTTAGGGTCGGAAGCTAATGCACGGGCGATGGCGACACGTTGCTTTTGGCCACCAGATAGCTGGTTTGGATACTTTTTGATTTGTTTTTCCAAACCAACCTTTTGCAAAAGTTCCTTGGCTCGGCTTTCGCGTTCCTTCTTGTTTAACGTCGTCATGTCTAATGAAACTAAGACGTTGTCTAAGACGGATAGGTGTGAAACCAGGTTATAAGACTGGTAAATGTAGCCAATCGTTTCCCGACGGTAACGATCTAATTCCTTTTCTTGCTTGTGGTCTAGCAACTTGCCCTTGACCAAAACTTCACCAGAGAAGTTACGGTCAAGCCCACCAATAATGTTCATCAGTGTTGACTTACCACCACCGGATTCACCCAGGATGGAAACGAAGTCGCCAAGATCGAAGTTTAAATCGATGCCTTTGAGAACGGGAAATTCTTCCTTCCCGAGGAAATAGGATTTCCTAATGTTCTTTAATTCTAAATATGCCATACGTGTCCTTTCACAATAAACTTTAATATTGTTAAGTCATATTAAACCTTTTATTGAAAATAAAGTCAACCTATAATAAAATAAATTATCGACCAAGGAGACAAAACCCTGTGAAAAGAGAAGAATTAAAACAATTAAACCGGCAGAAGATCTTAGCTGCCGCCACAGAACTGATGACACATCAGGGGATTCGGGCAACTAGTATGAAGGACGTTAGCTCAAAAGCAGATATTTCAATTGTCACCATGTATAAGTACTTTCCGACCAAAGAGGAGCTAACCGAACAAGTTGTTTTGGACTTTTACCATAAACGATTTGAGCCGATTGTCATGATGGCAGAAGGCCCAGAGACGAACTTTGCCAAAATTATTAATGCTTTTAAACAGGAGCAGGAAGAGTGTGAAGAGCTCTTAGGTGAGAATATTTTTGTTGAATTTCAACGGGTGATTAAGCATTCCAGGATTGTTTATGATTACTTATATAATACGCAAATGTCCTTGATATCGACCCTGATTAAAAAGGGACGAGCAAGTGGTGAAATTAATACGCCGGCTAGTGATAACATAATGTTGATGGTGATTTCGTGGGCCTTTACCTATCTGGCCGAGATGGAAGAAGATCTCAGTAAGGAAGAAATTGAGGGCCTTCAATTGTTTTTGCAGTATGGGGCGTTGGGCCGACCAAAGGATTGGAAAAATCCGTTAGGATAAGATCAAACAATCCTATAATTTTTTATTGAATGGCGATGATTCAAAATCAGAATAGGATGTGGACAGCTTCTTGATCATGGCTGTGTATTTTGGCCTGACCTGTTGCCTTGGATTGTCATCGACAGGAACAGTTTTATCAGTACGATATAAAAGTCAGATAATTGTTTGTTGAATTATCTTTCTTGCTAGTAGTCAACACCGTTATTAATGGTGTTGGCTTTTTTGTGCTGCCATGATGGTAACGACTGGATTGGCGATACCGGATAAGTGGGGATTGACATGACAGTTTTTTCTTTAAAATTAAAAAATACGGGTTTCAAGAGGGTTTTATCCTATTTGACAAACTATATCATATGACATATAGTATTAGATGTTAAGGAGTATGATGATGAAAATAAAGATTCCGAATCTAGTTCTCGAGGCGGTTGTTTTACAGACATTGTCCGAAGAAGAACTTTATGGCTACGTAATTACAAAAAAAATACAGGAAGTTATTCCAATTTCTGATTCGACAACCTATCCCATCTTACGACGGCTCGAACAAAAAGGCTTTGTCACCACCCGGTCGGCAATCTTTGATGAACGAACCCGTAAATACTATCAGTTAACGCAAACGGGAGAGGAACAGCTGGCTGACGCTAAAAAAGAGTGGCAGACCTTTGTTGAGCAGGTGAACGGCATTTTGGGAGAGTAATATGAACTATTTAGAAAAATTAGCAGCAGCACTTAAAGGATTACCAACAAAAGAAAAAGACGATATCTTAGAGTATTATCGTGAATATCTTGAGGACGGTGGCTTATCGGATGCAGAGGCGATTAAGAGCCTGGGCCAACCGGAAGAGTTAGCAACAAAAATTAAGACAGATTATTATACCGAGAACGGTGAACAAGTACCGCCTTATGGAACGCAGCACACAACGGCTTATCGGGTTTTGATTTTAGCCTTGATTATTATCACGTTACCACTAACCCTACCATTCTTTGGTGGTATCTTCTTTTCACTCTTTATGCTCATCTTCGTCTTCTCGATTTTGATGTTATTGGCCACGGCGGCTGGTGTCGCCTTCTTTATTTACGGCCTCTTCACATTGTTCCATACTCTTTGGTCGGGACTGTTCTTTACTGGCTTGGGTATCATCTTTATTGGACTGATGTTCCTGGTAATTCCAGGTATTATCTTTGTCACGAAAAAGGTTATTCAGGGAATTGTTGCCCTAAGTCGCTGGCTTGTAGAACTTTGGGAAAGGATTTAGTCTAATGAAAAAATCGTTGAAATTAGGTGTCTTTTTGATGAGTGTGGGGGTAGTGCTCTCAAGTGTTTCCTTTGTCTTAGCCAAGCCCGGGGAAATTGATTTTACCTTGGCGCGCTATTTGACCAGGGTCAAAACGGAAACGCACGATATTAGTCCAGACAAGACCCAGCTGACAAATGACCATATTCAAGGAATAAAGGTCAACACGAATAGCTTTGATATCGTGGTTAAAAGCGGTGACAACTATGCTGTCCAGGAACTTGATTCTGCTGGTCAGCCATTATTTGAGTCGAAGGTTGAAAATCAGCAGTTGGTTGTGAGTCAAAAATCAGGAAGAAACAGGATTTTCCAATCAGGTGAAACACGATTAGAGATTACTATCCCAGAGAATGCGAATTTACAAAAACTGACGATCCAAACTGAAAATGGTGATATTCAGTTAACAGGCATCAACGTTAATCAAGTGCAAGTAAGGAATACAAATGGTGACATTACATTGCAGCAAGTGACAGTTACCGGCGGTGGTAAAGTCACCAACGAAAATGGCGATATTGAAGTTGAGCAAAGTCAGTTGCCAATCGTTGAGGCCGAAACGAAGTCCGGCGCGCTTTCAATGAAACGGGCTTACCATGTCGGTTACGGCGCTGGTGCTAATTTGCATTTGCTGAATCAGTCCGGCGATATTGATTTGAACTAAAGGAGAAGAACAATGGCATTACTAGAACTAACCCACGTACAGAAGTCCTATTCGGATAGCCAAAACAAGCGGGTCTTACAAGATATTTCACTGACCATCAATCAAGGGGACTATGTTGCAATCATGGGCGAGTCCGGTGCTGGTAAGACGACACTGTTAAACATTATGGCCACCCTTGATAACCCAATCGAGGGTTCCATTAAGCTCAATGGGGTGGAAACCACTGATTTATCAGACGGAAAGAAGGCGGTTTTCCGGCGCGAAAATCTCGGCTTTATCTTCCAGTCTTTTGATCTTTTGGACATTTTCAACAACCGCGACAACATCTATTTGCCATTGGTTTTGACTAAGGCCCCTAAGGCCGAAATGGATAGCCGCTTGAACGAATTGGCCCCACGTTTGGGGATTCAAGAACTTTTGGATAAGTATCCCAGTCAGATTTCTGGTGGACAGCGGCAACGAGTCACCGCTGCTCGTGCTTTGATTACGCAGCCAGCATTGATTTTGGCCGATGAACCGACAGGAGCCTTGGATTCCAAAACGGCTCAAGAAATGTTGTCGATTTTTCAGGATGTGAATGCAGCGGGACAGACCATCGTGATGGTCACCCATTCATCATTATCCGCATCTTATGCCAAGAAGACCCTCTTTATCAAGGATGGTCGGATTCAAACTGCCTTAGACCGGGGCGAGATGACCCAGGAAGAATACCTGTCAGCCATCTCCAACCAGCTAACGGAGTTGACGAAAGTAGGTGAATAAGATGTTGAGTCTTCGCTTCGCACTGCAGACGCTCAAAAAAGATTTTCGCCATTACGCCCTCTTTATTTTTGCTAACGCCTTCTTGTTGATGGTTAACGCCATGTTCTTTGCCATTCGGAACAACCACAGTATTGCTACTTCCGAATATGGCAAGATTATCAAGGCCGTAATGGTCTTGGGCTTAGTCCTTTCACTTTTGGTCGGGGCAGTCTTTATTTTTTATGCCAATTCCTTTGTCTCCGGTCGGCGCCAACGACAAATTGGGACGCTTTCGATGTTGGGGATGTCGCGCTTTCAAGGTGCCATGGTGGTGGCCTGGCAATCGCTTGGCCTCTGGTTGATCACGACGGTCATTGGCCTGATGGCTTCATTCGGTGCCCTGTTTATTGCCTTTCCCGTGTTAAATCAGTTGGCCGGGGACCAGGATTATCGGGTTTCTTTTGACTGGAATACGGTGGTCACGGTTGGGCTGATTTACGCAGCGTTGTTTTTCCTGATGGCACTGATTGAATGGTTTAAAATTGGTCGAACAAGCTTGATTGATTTAACCAAGTCCGACCAAAAGGTGGCCAAAGAACCAAAGGCGAAGGCCTTCTTGGGCATCATGGGCTTTGTGATCCTAATTGCTGGTTATTGGTTGGCTTTGACCACTAAGCCAAGCTTGAATGCCCTTGTCTCCTTTATCTGGGCGGTCGGCTTGGTGATTGTCGGAACTTATCTGGTGATGATTGTCGGGATTGGCTGGCTCTTAAAGCGCTTGCGTAAGAACCAAAAGTACTACTATCAGGATAAGCATTTTGTGCCCGTTTCGGGACTCTTATTCCGCGTGAAGAATAACGGGGCCGGCCTGGCCACTGTTGCTTTGCTGTTTACAACCATCGTCGTGGCCTTGACGGCAGCGATTTCAATGCAGCAGGTAACTAGCAAATTTGGTCAGTACCTGCCATATGATACAACGATTACGAGCCCACAATCGTTGACAAAGGACCAGTTAAATCAGATCCAGCAAAGCGCCCAAAAGCACAACTTAACTTTGAGCGCTAGTCATGAACTGGAAGCGACTAACGCCATCTTGGTAAAGGTTAGTGGCGGGGGTCGAATCAGCCTCTTTACTGGAACGGGGGATGTCATGTCTGCTCCTGTATTCCGGGCCATGACGACCGAGAGCTTGAAGAAATGGCAGGGACAGTCTGTTTCATTGGCCAGCGATGAGGTCGGAATCTACGCAACACATCAGCAGCAGGTACCAGCAAAATTGCAAATTGGTGGCCAGACCTACAAGGTGAAGACCATCGACCAATTTACTGCACCTGATTCAACCGCACCATCCGGCCCAAGTTATGATTACTTGGTTGTGAACCAGCAAAGCCAGCTGAACGCCTTCTTAAAGGATGTTCAGGCACCGGCCACGAACGATAGTGGCTTCCAGGTGGAAATCTCGGACATGCCGGATGCGGTGACCCACATCTATGCCTACGATGTGAAGGGCACGAAGAAAAACGAAATTGCTTTTAGCAAGGACTTAAGCGAGATTTTCCAGCAGGCGGGTGGTCAGGTTACGGACCGAGCCGATGCTGTGCAAAGCATCGAAACTGTCTTTGGTAGTTTGGTCTTTGTCGGGGTCTTGACTGCTGTTGTGTTGACCTTTACCACGGTTTTGATTGTTTACTACAAGCAGGTTGCTGAAGGCTTGGTTGACCGACAAAACTTCAATAAGATGCAACGAATTGGTCTCAGCCTGGCGGAAACCAAGCAAATGATTAACCGCCAAATTCGCTTGCTCTTTGGTTTGCCGCTTGTGTTGCTGATTTTGAACGCAGCCTTTGCCTTCCCAATTTTGAAGACGGTCTTCAAAACCTTGGGACTGTTTGACCCAACAATGTTTATCCCAGTCATGGTCACGATGACGGTGATTGTGATCTTGATTTACCTGGTGATTTACTGGCTAACCTCTAAGCGTTACCAACAAATCGTTAACCAGTCAAAGGCTGGTCGATAAGCTGAAAAATCAGTTTCCATATCTCAAGAAGAAAAGACGAACTCAGCTGCAATTGCGGCCAGGTTCGTCTTTTTCTATGCATCAAAAAAGCCCCCTCAGTGGGGACTTTTTTTGATGAAATTACATAAACATCACGGCGAAGACAATCAAACCAACAACGATTCGGTACCAACCGAAGGCCTTGAAATCGTGGGTTTGCACGAACTTCAACAGCCACTTGATAGCGATAACTGCAACAATGAAGGAAACGAAGGTTCCAGTTGCCAAGACGGCCCACTGTTCACCCGTGAAGGTGTTGCCCTTCAGGAGGTATGAACCAACCTTGAGGATTGTGACGCCAACCATGGTTGGAATGGCGAGGAAGAAACTAAATTCGGTGGCCACGTAGCGGCTGGCACCTAAGATAATGGCACCCAAGATGGTTGCCCCTGAACGGCTGGTACCAGGTACGATTGACAAGGCTTGGAACAAACCGATGTAAAGCGCTGTACTGTAACCGATGGTTGCCAGGCTGCTAATTTTAGGGGCCTTGTTCTTGTAGATGTTTTCAATCACAATGAACAAGATACCATAGACAATCAAAGCAGTCGCAACAACGGCTGGCTTGTGCAAGTGCTCATCCATGAAATCGTTTAATGGCAAACCAATCACGATTGATGGGAGGCAAGCAATGATTACCTTGAACCAGAGCACCCAGGTATCCTGGCGTTCCCGCACAGTCTTCTTTGCGCTAAATGGGTTCAGCTTACTGAAGTACAAAATTACAACAGCCATGATGGCACCAAATTGAATCACGTATTCAAACATGTTTTCAAAATCTTTACCCTGGCTGATTTGGACGAATTGGCTAACCAAATCAATGTGCCCAGTCGAACTGACTGGCAAGAACTCTGTTAATCCTTCGACAATACCAATAATAATGGCTTTAAAAATGTCAAGCATAATATCTCCTAGTATTTCTGGAATGCAAAACGCAACCGAATGCCTACAGACATTCGGTTACGGTTTGTAATAACAAACAAGAGCCGCCCGTTTCTCACAAAAGAAGGGTCAGGCGACATCTGGCGGTGCTTTAGCCTTAATAGGTTAGAATTCATCGTCAAAATCAGTTTACCACAAAGCCTGGTGTTCAAACCTGAGTTTTGGATAAACTTAAACAGTTTTTATTAAATGTGCCAAAGCATGACATGAAATCTAGAATCAGTTTTGATTAACAGATAAAGTCAAGAGGGACTTGAACTTAGACTGGAGAAAGAGAGGGAGAGCGGTTGACGGTGATTGCGCTACGGGGACCGGGTTAGGAAAGGCCGGACTGATTTGGACGGCTTGATTCGATTTATTCGGGAATTACCAAGAACGTACCAAAGAGGAGGTTGATAGAATGCACTCATATAAATAGAAGGAAGCTGATTGAAACGCATCAAAAAGTGCCCGTGTTCACACGGGCACTTGAATGAACGAAACACAGCAAATTAAATGGTTGCTACTTCTTGGTTGCGGAAGCGTAAGTAACAGTAACCACCGAAGACGATGACCCAAATGATGGCCCCGGTCGCCGGGATAGCATCGTTTGGATTAGCAAAGAGTGACAAGAAGACGAGAACGAATGCCCCAATGGTGATTGGGCTTGTGTAACGATACCAAGGCATCTTGAAACCATCCGGCATGAATTCCGGTGAAACGCGGAAACGTCGGTGAGCGACCATCGTCAACAAGTAAACCACTAAGTAGAGGTCACTGGCACCACCAGCAACGAACTGGAAAGCATCGTTGATAGATGGGATGGAAGCAATCACCGGTGCAAAGAGTAAGAGCGCACTAGAGAAGAGAATGGCCGGCGTTGGGATACCGGCCTTAGCAATCTTAGCTAAGGGCTTCCAGTCTAATTCACGAGAAAGCTGGTAGAGGTGCCGACCACTAGAGAAAAGGACACTATTCAAGGCTGAGGAAGCAGAAGTCAAAACCACGAAGTTAATCACTGCTGCGGCTGCTGGCAAACCAGCCAACTTGAAGACTTGCACGAATGGACTATTACCGGCGGTAATACTTGTCCAGGGCATGATGGACATGATGATGATCAAAGCGCCGATATAAAACAACAAGACACGGTAAACAGTTTCGTTAATTGCCTTCTTCAACACCTTGCGAGGGTTCTTTGTTTCACCAATAGTGATGCCAACGAATTCCATCCCGGCCATCGCGAAGAAGACCATTGGAATGGAGCCAAGGAAGGCTTTTAAGCCGTTAGGGAAGAGGCTAAAGTTATGGAAAATGTTTCCAAAACTGGCTGTTGCTCCACCGGGACTCTTAAAGCCGGTCATGACCATAAAAATCCCGGTCACAATCAAGGAAATGATGGCAATGATTTTGATCATTGCAAACCAGAATTCCGTTTCACCGAAGGCTCTGGCTGCCAAAATGTTCAGCACAACCAAGGCGGCGAGAAAAGAGATTTCAATTGCAGCCGTATTCCAGGTCGGGAACCAAAACTTGACATAAGTTGCGATGGCAGTCAATTCGGACATTCCAGCAAAAATCAGAGCCAACCAGTAAGTCAAACCGGCAAAGACCCCGGGCCCCTTACCCAAATACTTAGAAATGAAGCCAACGAAGGTGTGTTGGTCGGGTTGTGAATAAAGCATTTCACCGATTGCGCGCATCATAAAGAAAAAGAGCGTGCCCAATACGGCGTAAAGAAGTAAAATTGTCGGGCCTGATTTTGAAATCGTTGAGCCTGCTCCCAAAAAAAAGTCCGGTGCCAATGGTACCGCCGATGGCAATCATTTGCACGTGGCGGTTGCTCAGAGAGCGCTTAGTGCCGTCTTGGTTGATCTCAGTCTCTTGAATAGGTTGTGCCATAAGCATCCTCCTTCTACTTTGAATCATCGATTCAAACGAACAATTATCATAAATCACTAATATAAGTATGTGTTTCACTGTAATTTCGTCTATCATAGGATGAAAAAATTATGGGAAAATATTTTTTGTTAGGAAAGATGACATTTACTCTGGGGTTAGCCAAGGGGCAGTGTTCAGAAAAAAGGCGGAAATTTGGCGTTTTAGCGATTTTATGAAAGAAAAAATGATTCTAAAAAAATTAGTCAAAGAGATAAAAAAGGGGTGATTTTTATCTCGTTTCAAAAATAACTTGACGCTTTTTAGGAAAAATTGAAACCTAATCAGCTAATCAAATCGTGACGGATGAAAATTTTCATCGTTAAGTCTATTCAAAAATTTCCAAAAATAAAAAATGACCATTAAGGTCATTGAACGGCAACGGCTTGGTCAGCAGTGCTCAGTTGTTGAATTGTTTGACCGATTTGATCGATGGCTTGGGCTAAAGCAATTTGATCAACAATCAATGGTGGCAGAAGACGTAGTGTGTTGCCACGGGCAGAAAGGGTTAAGAGACTTTTTTGGTGGAGGGCCTGGATGACTTGGTTAACAGGCAGAGAATCAGCTAAGTGAATACCAACCATTAAACCGGCACCACTGATGCCGGTTACGCCTTCTAACGGACTAAGTTTTTGTTCCAGCTGGTCAAAAAGCCAGTTGCCCTTTGCTTGAACAGTCGCAAGGAAGTCTGGATTCAGCTGCTTAAGCACTGCTTTAGCGGCGGACATCACGACTTTATTGCCACCAAATGTCGTGCCGTGGTCACCTGGTTGGAAGTACTCGGCGATACTTTTTTTAGCGAGCAGGGCTCCAACCGGCAAACCGTTGGCCAGTCCCTTGGCAACGGTTATCATGTCTGGTTCCAAACCGTCGTGTTCAAAGGCAAAACGGTAACCAGTCCGACCCATGCCACTTTGCACTTCGTCAATGATGAAAAGAGTACCGGTTGCATGGCATTTGTCTTGGACTTGGTGGAGCCAGTCGGCCTGCCCAACATTAACCCCACCTTCACCCTGGATGACTTCCAGAATCACGGCAGCAGTGTCTTCGGTAATCGCAGCGAGGGCAGTTGAATCATTAAAAGGCACCATCTTAACTGCTGGCATCAGCGGTGCAAAACCTTCCTGGATGTGGGGATAACCAGTAACAGACAAGGAACCGGTGGTCCGGCCATGGAAACCATAGTTAAAGGCCAGGAGTTCGTGCTTGCCAGTCGCCTTGTGGGCTAACTTAATCGCAGCCTCGTTGGCCTCGGTCCCTGAGTTACAGAAGAAGGCCTGGTAACCATCTGGACAGAGGTCTTTTGCAACTTCTTCTGCGAGCTGGTTTTGGTATAAGTTGGAAATATGCCAGACCTTTTCCACTTGGTCGGCCACGGCCTGTTTAATTTGTTGATTGCTGTAACCAAAGTTACAGACACCGATACCGGCAGTCAGGTCGAGGTATTCCTTTCCCTGGTCATCGATTAGATACGAATCGTGTCCAGCCACGATGTCAAAGGGGAATTGGTCGTAAGTGTGCATGGTGGTCGTCATGGTAAAGCCTCCTATTGGTTCTACTGTCTGTTTTAGGATTAGAAAAATCAGAAACTTGTTTGCTGTTTTTTTACTGCTAAGTGGTCAAGAAGGCGCACTTAAAAAAGCTTAAGCTTGCAGTCTCCCAAAAAACGTGATCAGGTTGTCGATTTTTTGTCTGAATCATAGTTCTAACTTTGTTCCTTGGCCAAGGCGATTGGTGATGGTAATCTTGTGGACACCGTGGTGCAGGGCAGAAAATGCGGCTTGAAGTTTGGGCACCATGCCAGCGGTAATCAAATTTTGGTCAATTAATTGGTTGGCTGACAGCGGGTTGAGGGCTGTGACAACCTCTTCATTGACTAAGACACAGGGGACATCAGTCAAGAGGATTAACTGGTCGGCTGATGTCACCGTCGCCAACGCTTGAGCCGCTGAATCGGCATTTACGTTAAGAAGGCCATTTGGACCACTAGCGAGTGAATTGACCAATAAGATTGGATGGTGGTAACCTTGCATTTTGGCTAACCCTTGCTAGCACCGCTTCATCAATGCCGGTGACCTGGCCGACCTCGCCATAGACTTCTTGATCAAGGTAGTCGGCAGTAAAGAGGGGGCCAGCTTCCTGGTTAACGGCGAGGGTTGGAAGACCTTCTTGGACCAACTGATTTTGAAAATGAGGCTGGATGACGTTGGTTAACAGATGGCTGGTTAGGGTCAGAACACTTGGTGGTGTGACCCGAATCCCGTTAATTTTTTCGGTTGGCAAGTCAAAGAAAACACAGGTCGAAGAAATCAATTGCCCACCACCGTGCAGGATGACCACTTGCTGGCCCTCCTTGGTCCATTCCTTAACTTGGTGGAAGAAATCGTCTTTTAGTTGGCTGATGGCATTGCCACCGATTTTAATGACAATCATGCTCTTAACCTTCGTAGGCGGCGTTGATTTCAACATATTTATAAGTCAAATCACAACCCCAGGCCTGACCAGTTGCCTCGCCAACATGCAAGTCAATGGTCAAATTGATGTCATCTTCGGCGAGGATGGCTGCTACTTGGTCTCTGTCAGCCAAGACTTTTTGGCTGTCCTTGACGAGAGGCATATCAGCTAAGTAAATATCGAGATGGGTGGGGTTGATTTGTGCTTGGGTTTGGCCAATCGCTTGGACAATTCGGCCCCAATTGTTTTCTTCGCCAAAGAGCATGGCCTTGATGAGATTGGAACCGACAATTGCCCGGGCAACCTGGTTGGCCTCAACCACTGAAGCGGCGTTGACGACGGTTGCTTGCACAAACTTGTTTGACCCCTCGCCATCTTTGGCGACCATCTTGGCCAAAGCAACCAGCACTACCTTTAGTCCTTCTTTGAAATCAGCCAAAGCGTCGGTTTGCGCTGAGCTTTGGTCAAGCAGTTCGTTTTCTGCTTGACCATTAGCAAGGACGAGGACCATGTCATTGGTGGACATGCAGCCATCAACCGTGATTTGGTTGAAGGAAGATTGAATTAAGTCAGAGAGAAGGTCCTGGAGGGTCTCACTGGCGATGCTGGCATCCGTGGTAACGAAGCCCAGGGTGGTGCCCACGTTTGGATGGATCATCCCAGAGCCCTTGGCAATCCCTGTAATGGTAACGGGCTGGCCGGCAACCATGACGGCAACCGTTATTTTCTTTTCGCAAGAATCAGTTGTCAAAATGGCATGGGCAATGTCTGATTTTCGGGTCAAACTTAATTGATTTAGGCCCCCTTTGATTTTTTCCATTTCTAGTTGTTTGCCAATGACACCGGTGGAAGCGACGGCCACGAGGTCGGGATTGATAGCTAACTGATTGGCTGCCAGTTGGTGGGTTTCGTCTGCGTGGTCCAGTCCTTCTTGGCCGGTGAAGGAATTGGCATTACCAGAATTAATCACGACGGCTTGGAGCTTGTGGTTCTGGTTAATCAAATTTTTAGTGAACTGCACCGGAGCAGCTTGAAATTGGTTTTTGGTATAAACACCAGCGGCAACGGCTGGAACATCTGAAACGATCCAGGCCATATCAAGTTGGTCGTCTTCTTTAAAGCCCGCATGGGCTGTGCCCGTTTGGAAACCTTTGGGCCAGGTAAAGTCAATTGCTTGCATGAGCAGTTCTCCTTTTCTACTATATAAAGAGGGACTTTTGTCTTTGCTGTTGTTGGTCTAAGTGCCGGCAAGGTTAGTCGGTTAATCAAGGGCTTTGTGGCCATTGATTGGACCATGCTGTGAAGCTAGTGGAGCATAGAAGCAATCCCGCCAGAAATCTTAACAAGTCTGACGGTATTCTCGGTCTTTAAAAGGCCAAGGCTGTTAATTCCAGTCCAGTAGTCACCGGATAGTTCAGCAACTGGTTCATGTTTTGAATAGCTTGACCGGCGGCCCCCTTGAGCATATTGTCAATGACGGCGTCGATGGTCAGGTAACCCGTCACGGGATTAAAGGTCAGCCCAATTTTGCAGTTATTGGTCCCGATGACGGACTTGATATCTGGGAGGTAATCATCACAGATTTGAACGAATGGATCTTCGTCGTAGAGGTCATGGTAGTAGTTGAGGATAGCCATTTCGTCGATGCCGGGCTTTACCTTGGTATAAATCGTGGCCATAATACCGCGGTCAATTGGGACCAGGGTCGTCATGAATTGTAGGTGTTGTACCCTTGGGTTCCACTTCTTAAGTTCAGCTAAGATTTCTGGAATATGCTTGTGCTGATTAGCCTTATAAATCTGTAAGTTTTCGTTTGATCGGCTAAAGTGTGATGATGAGCTCAGGGACTTGCCAGCACCGGACAATCCTGATTTAGCATCGACGACAATTGAGTCGGGTTCAATCAAATCGCCCATGACGGCAGGTGCTAATCCTAAAAGGGTTGCCGTTGCATAGCAGCCGGGGTTGGCGATGTATGCGGCCCCCGGATTTTCGTAAATGTCGGCCAGGCCGTAGTAGGCGTTTTGCAAATCAGTTTCCTTAGCTGGGCTGAGATGATACCACTTTTCATATTCGGCTGGGTCCTTGAGGCGGAAGTCACCTGAAAGATCAATGACTGGGAAATTGGCCTTCAAGAAGGGGACGGCTAAGTTGATGGCGACCCCGGCCGGTGTTGCAAGGAAAATCAGGTCGTTGTTGGCCATGATTTCTTGGCTATCATATGGGTAAGCTAGTTGGGGATGTGGCAGGTTCAAACGAGAGTTGAGGTCGACAAGTGGAATAGCATCGTCCAAATCGTGTTGGTAGACGTTGATGGTTTCAACTTCGGGGTGTTCTTGTAAGAGGGCGTAAAGTTGCATGCCGGCATAACCGGTAACGCCTGTAATTGCGGCATTCATAGCAAGTGTCCTTTCTGTATTACTAGGTTTTGGTTCTGGCCGTGAAGATCAATTTCTGGCTTGGCTGGTACCATTAAATCTTTGGAATAAAGTGGGTCCCAAGCGTGGCGGCCATCATCGCCTTAATACCGTGTTTACGGTTTTCGGCCTCATCGAACTGGCGTCCGTATTGGCTTTGGAAGACCTCGTCGGTGATTTCCATTTCCTTGAGACCGTACTTGACATAAACTTCCTTACCAACTTCAGTGCGCAGGTCGTGGAAGGCTGGTAAGCAGTGAAGGGTAATCAACTGACCGTCCTCGAGGTGACCGGTCATGGCCAAAGCGTTCATGTTGACCTGGTAGGGCAGGAGCAAGTCGATTCGTTCCTTCCAGTTATCTTCACCCATGGAAACCCAAACGTCGGTTGTGACAACGTTGGCATCCTGTAAGCCGGTGGCCAAATCAGCAGTGATGGTGATTTCGGTACCAGTTTCCTTGGCATAACCTTGGGCAATTTCTACGACTTCGGCAGCCGGTTGCAATGATTCCGGACTAACGATGGCAACGTTGATACCGGCCATGGCGCAACCGACTAGTAATGAGTGGGCAACGTTGTTGCGACCATCACCGAGGTAGGCGACCTTTAAGCCAGCTAAGTGACCGAAGTTTTCCTTGATGGTCATCAGATCAGGAATTGTTTGCGTTGGGTGCCAGTCATCCGTCAGCCCGTTCCAGACGGGAACGCCAGAGTACTTAGCCAAGGCTTCAACGCTTGATTGACGAAAACCGCGGAATTCAATCGCGTCGTACATTGAACCCAAGACTTTCGCTGTATCTTCAATCGATTCTTTGTGGAATAAGTGGATTTCATCCTTGCCCAAAAAAACGGGGTGGGCACCTAGTTCGTTGGCAGCCGTAGTAAAAGCTGATAGAGTTCGTGTTGAGTTTTTTTCAAAAATCAGGGCGATGTTCTTGTCAGCCAGTAGCTTGGTGTGGATATTTTGCTTGGCAAGCCCCTTTAAGTGCAAACCGTAATCAACTAAGTAGTTTAGTTCGTTGACTGATAAATCAGTTTCTTTCAAAATGCTCTTACCGTAAAATTGGTTTTGAAAAAATGTTGTTGTGGTCATAATCTGTTCTCCTCTAGTCTATAAATCAAAAAAACGCCCTCTGACAGATGATTAGTCTGTCAGAGGGCGTTTTTGCGCGGTACCACCTCAAGTTCCTAGAAGGTTTGCACACTCCTAGCTCAGCAAGTCAAAAAAGACTTTGGCGGTAACGGGCCATTGACCGATTCTTTCTACTCATTTCGAAAGATAACTCACGGGCACGATTTAGTTGTTTTGTTTGGCCGGTTCTCACGAATTAACATCCAGCTTTTCTGTGAAAACAAAGTCAACTAAAATTTCCGATCATCGTTTTTTGATTAACATTGGCTTTTCGCCAACTTGTTGACAACAGCATAAAGAATATTTTTTCACCTGTCAAGGATTAATTAGAGAAAAGTGAGAAAATAGTGAGTTCTTTCTTGGGTAAAGTTCATCTAGAAAAGCAGTCTGGGTGCGCAGTTGGCGAATTTTTGAGCACTAGCAAAAATATTTAAGATGAGGCTGATTTTTCAATGAAAAATTTTACTGAAAGGAGTGATTGACCAGAAATTTTGTAGCTGTTGCGGTAAGATGGGGGGAAGAAAGTTACTCAAGAGTTCAAAAGGAGACATGCCATGACAGAACAACTCGACCAATATATGCAATTGCTGAAACTATCCTATTCGGATGCCGTGGCGGAACTTCTACAAAAGTATGGCCCGGCCAAGGACAGTTACTTTGCTGAAGATAACTACCAGGCTTTTTTGGTTGGCAAAACGTATTCTTTGCCCAAAAATGCAGCGATTGACCGGACGGCAGAGGGGCTTTATTGCCACCATATTGATGAAAGTCGGTATCTCAACTTGGCCGATCCGGCGATGATTAAGGTTCAACAGTATCCGTATGCCAGTCAACAAAAGACCCGCTTGGTTTACTGTAATTTAATCGAGCACGCGATCTTGCATGCTTTGATTGCCATTGAAAGTAAGCAGGAGTTTGGCTATGCCGAATTGGTTAAGGAATTAAAACCACAAATTGAAAGGTGGTACATTGAGGGCGAACAGCCAACTAGCCCAGCTGAAGCAGTTGAATGCTACAAGACGGCCTACCTTTCAGCAGATGAAACCTATAAGTTGATGATTTTTATCAAGGAGTTGGTTAAGGAATAGACTGAGGACCGTCTAGCAACTTTTCTGATCTGGACTGTACTGACCGTGCGCCCACAAAAGCATCCAAACAACAAGTTCTTGAGCAAACGCTCTTCTTCAGCCACCAAAAGGTGGTGAGGAGGGGCGCTTTTTTACGTCCGTGTAACGAAACAAAGCGGGGAAAAGTTAACGAAAAAGAGCTTGTCATCCCCAATTTCCCAATTGTTTAGAATGGATTTTCACCAGGGAGGTGGCTGCGGTCAAAGATTACACGCTGATTTCTTTTGGCCATTGTTCACGAGGTACCGGTAAATTTTTTGTTTATTTGTTCAAATGATTATTTTTTGAGATTCATTATACTTGGGACCAAGCAATAAAAAGACACGCAAGCAATGATTTGTCGTATAAGTGCAGTGGTGTCAGATTTAATGCACCCGATTTGTGTTACAATCAAATTATATTCATTTAATTTAAATGTGATAAAGGAGAGAAAGTATGACAAGTCGTAATGAATGGGAAGAATATTTCGAACTCATTAATAATCGCAAGCCAAATGCAGATGAAATTACCGCTGCTTTGCAAAAGGGTGAATTTACAGATGGCCAAGCTCAAAGTGATCGCCCTGAAATCAAGATCGATAGTCAGCAAATCAGCAAGGGAGTAGAAGAAACCAAGGAACAAGCGGGGAAAGCCTTTAATACAGTCAAGCAGCACGCCGGGAACTACTTTTCTTGGTTTAAAAACCGGGCCTTGCGTCCAATGAAGTATGTCAATGAAGAAAATCCAAATCAGCTTTACCTTTGGTTGACTTTTGCCTTGACAACGGTTTGTTCTGCTGGCATTTTCTGGAACTTCGTTCGCCGCATCTTTGTTTCGTTGGCAAACGTCGTGGGAAACGACAACTCTTATGGTCGCAGTATTGCGAGCTTTGCTGGCCGGATTTTACCATCGGTTTTCTTTAACTTTTTCTTTGTCTTTGTTATCTTGTTCCTTGCTGCGTTGCCAGGATTGGCATTGGTGACTAAGGAACAGGAAAAATTCAAGGATTTGGTAAACCAGTTTTTGGTTTTCCAACCAGCCGCTGCCATCTTTGCTATTATTGGCTTTATCTACTCGTTTATTGCCCAGGTGCCAAAGGTAAGTGTTGATAATATTAGCAGTGTTCTTCAAGAAATTATGATTAACGTTGGTATCTTAATTATGCTGCCAATGTTATCCTTTGCTGTTGTCAACCTTGCGGCTGTTTATTTTGTTCAAAAATACCGTGAAAACGATCAGAAATTGGACTTAATCTGGTGGCAAATTTCTCAAGCAATCATGACAGCAATCGTCGTTTATATCGGTTACATCGTAATTATCACACCAATGTTCAAGTCATTGATCAGTACAATTGCCAACTTTAATTATTAATCTAGGAGGGACCTATTCATGACACAACAAGAATGGCTGGCTGCCTTTAAAAAAGAAAACGGTCGTGAACCTTCCTTGGATGAATTTAAAGCCGCTAAGGCAAACGGCTTTGCCTTGACGACTGACCAGCAGGAACGTTCCGAAAGGGAACGCTTGCAAGCCTGGGTGGCAGATTTTGAAAACAAGTACGGACGGAAGCCATCAATTGATGAAGTCAAGAAACGTCAATATGCAGCGCCGACGTCTACTGCCAAATCAGTCACGGCTACGAATGGAGAGGCGCCGACTGCCCCCCATCGTCAGAGTCGAGCGGTCAGCAAAAAACATGGTTTTCGGTTGCCAATTATTATCATCGTGTTGGCTTTGCTGGCCGGTTACTTTTATGGACAACACTATTACTCATATGATTCATCAATGAATCGTGCGGTCAAGGTTTTGAACAGCCATAATGCTGATCAGTACAGCCAGAATTTGACTTGGTCTGATACTGACAAGCACCTTAGCAAGAGCGAAGTGGTTCCCCTAGTTAAATATATGAAGACTGGGATGACAAAGACGAGGGTTGAATCACTTTTGAAAAACGACTCCTTTAACGTTAACTTAAAGAAAACGGGCAACCAGTTTTTCATTTTCCCGAAGTATCAAATGGTGGTGACACCGATTGATTTGCAAGTCTACACAAATCACTCAGATTTGAAGGTAACGGCTAACGATCAGGTCATTGTGGATGATTCTGACGAAGATGAAGTCGCTACTGTGAAACATCAGGCACCAGGTAACTATGACATGGTTGCCCAGGGTGAGAGTGATGGTGACAGCTTCAAGGGAACGATGACTGCTACCGTTTTGAATAAGGCAGCAGCTGAAATCGATTTGCACGCTTATAAGTCGTCTTCTTCATCTAGTTCGAAGTCAAAGTTGACCAAGACTGGGGCTGACGCCTTGCTAGCAAATCTAACGTCGCTGCTCTCCCAAGCTGGGTCGTCAGACAGCAGTTTCGATACTAGTGACTTGACGGCATCTGACGTTTTCGTGAATGGTAGCAACAACAAAGCTTACTCAGACTTCATGGAAATGATTCAGAACAACAAGACGACTGCAAAGCGGACAGCTGAATCAATTAACTTCGGTTCGATTGATATTCAAGATGTGAACGCGACGGGAAAGCAGACTGCTGATGTCACCTTTAAAATTAAGGAAGACTTTAACTACTCGGCTGACACGGATCCCGACAAGCATAGCTCTGGTACATTGTCACAGGTCTTCTTGTTGAAAGCCCATGTGAAGTATGACGATGATGCCTCAAAGTGGTTGATTGATAGCATCGATTCTGATCAAAAGAAGCTCTCTGAAACAGACAATGTTAAGTAAATCGTAATGTTGAAAAGAACACCTGCTGGTGTTCTTTTTTATTTGATTGCATCTTTAATTTCCTGGGCAATTTGGCCCATTTCCTCAACTGATTTTTGGCAATTATCATCTACCCAAATAGTTAGGAGTGAAAACATACCTGACAAGGCGAAATACTCAATATATACTTGATTCTGCTGTTGCTTTAAAACAACTGCTAGCTGACTCTGTTGTATATTTTCAAAGGCAATACTTTGCAGTAAATAGGACAAGTTTTGCTGTTTTAGTTTTTTTAATATAGCTGTGTATTGCGTCCAGAAGTTAAAAAATAAGGTAACGGTTTGAGCGAAATTTTGTTCCGTATCTTTATTATCTAAGTAAGCAAAAAGTTCAAACACGATGTCCGTTATAATGCTTTTTAAAACATCCTCTGAGGAATAAAAATGACGATAAAAAGTTCGACGAGTATAACCAGCTTTTTGCATCAGATCCGCAATCTTGATTTTTTTGATATCCTGATTTTGCATGAGCGCTAACATGGCTATTTTGATGTTATTTTTTGTTTCTTCAATCTGCTTTTGACGACGATGTTGGGTGGTAAATGTCTCAATTTGCTTCATTTGTGTATAAGTCCTAATCGGGTACTATTTATTATTAGTTATCAGAATTATAATATTAGTATGTAAATTACACAACTGAGTCATTTGTAGGAGATTAACAATGAAATTTTTAATAAATAATTGGTATCGATTGGGAGCGGTGCTTGGTCTGATTTTAATGACTTTTTTGGCATTCCACTTGATAACGTTGAGTGCAGTTCAGATATTACTGATTTGGAATTTGATTGCTCTATTCGCCCATCAGTTTGAAGAATACCAGTTTCCCGGTGGTGCTCCAATCATCATCAATAAAGTTGTATACGATGAAACTACTCTAGCTGATCATTATCCTGGTAATGGCCTTTCCATCATGTTAGTTAATACAATTGCTTGGGTTATCTACTTAGTCGCGATTTTATTGCCTAACTATTATTGGTTAGGACTGGGGGTGATTTTCTTTAGTCTTTTCCAAATTTTAGGTCATTGTATTCAAATGCCTCTTAAATTGCGTGCATGGTATAACCCGGGTATGGTGACGACGGTTGGTCTTTTTTTGCCCCTCGGTGTAATTTATATTAATAAATTATCGAGTTTAGGGAAATTAAACTGGGGAACCATTTTTCTAGCTTTCTTGGTGTTAATTGTATGTATCTTATTGAGTATTGTGGCTCCGGTTCAGCTATTAAAGAACAAGCATACTAAGTACCCAATAAATCATTGGCAAATTAAAAGATATAACGAAATTATGGATTTTTGTCAGTTAACAAGGTCAAAATAATGAAAAAATGGATTATGAAGTGGTATGATTTTATGCCATTTATAGCTGGGTTCTACGCCCTAGCACTTGGATTGTTTGTCTGGGATTTCAACCAACGAATGCTGTTATTGGGCTTAATTTTTATTCATTTACATTTCTTTGAAGAATTTGGCCTCCCAGGTGGCTTTGCTTGGGGTGGAATTAAAGTTGAAATGAGAAATGTCAATCGCGTTGTTTCGCGATGGCAGTTGAACCAAAGTAGCTCGTTGTTTGGTAACGAATGGTTTGCGATTACAGTGTATTTGCCAACGCTATTCTTGCCCCAATGGCATTGGTTAGTTCTCGCCGCTGTTATTTTTGCTTTTGTTGAGCTATTCGGACATCTAATTATCTTTAATGTGGGACTCAAGAGCTATTACAACCCCGGTTTGTTGACCGCGATTATCTTGTCAGTGGTTGCAACTGTCTTTTTAGTAGAAACGATTCCATCAGGAATGTTTAACTGGCTTGATTTGCTCATGGCCTTTTGCTGGATTGGATTGAATTACTGGATTGGCTTCCGTTCGCCACTATTTTTGTATTTTAACAATAAGAAGCAATATACATTTACGAAAGAGGATTTGAATAAATCGGCTAGTTATATGAAAAAATTTGGTAGCAAACCAGACGATTACCAATATTAATTAACCTATTCGTGTATGAATAAAAGAATAAGCAGGGCCCATAAAGTGGGTCCTGCTTTTTTGGTTTTTCGTAGTGGCTTTGCTAGTAAAAGCCGGCTTAATAGACAAAAAGAGGAAATACTGGTTCAAATCTAATCACTGCCGTTCATGATGGGATCACCAATCATTAAAATTGTTGGTGTAGTCTGTTCTGTGGGTTTGCTGACCATAGTTAAACTGAAACGTGCTGACTGATTTTTTTCATTTAAGCATATGCTTAAACAGAATTGTTCGCTGCAAATCATGCTTATATCAGGTAAAATATAGAGCATATGTGAAAAAATAGATTAATTTGCAGTGCTGGATACAGTTTTTGGATTAGGTTTATTGGAGATGGAAGAACGATGTCTGAAGAAAAATTTGAACAAGCGGTAATTGAAAAACTGAAAAAGGAAGGTTGGACTTACCGAGAAGATCTTTCTAATAAAAAAGCAGAAGTATTAGAGCAAAACTGGCGTGAAATACTCAACGATAATAATCGAATCAAATTAAAAGATAAACCCCTTTCTGATAATGAATTTGATAATTTAAAGTTGGAACTGACGCACAATAAAACGCCTTACGACGCACAGTTGCTATTAGCAGGTGCAGGTGGGGTTGGTACGCTGCCACTAACGCGTGACGATGGTAGCCAACTCGAAATTGAAATTTTTTATGGTGATGAAGTAGCTGGTGGTCATTCTCGCTATGAAATTGTTAACCAGGTTACTTTTGACAAATTGCCAAGGACGCTTGGCCATAACCGACGAATCGACATTATGCTGTTGATTAATGGTTTGCCAGTTGGACATATAGAAGAAAAGGATGAGTCACGGGCTAATCAGCTGAGTGCCTTCGAGCAATTCCAAAAATATGATTCAGATGGCATGTATAAGGGTCTTTTTTCATTCGTGCAGGTCATGTTTATTCTGTCCCAGCATTCAGCCCACTATTTTGCGCGGCCGAAAAATTCCATGGAGTACAACCGAGAATTTTTGTTTGGTTGGCGAGATGATGACGGGAAAGATATCTCTGATGCGATGGTTTTCATTCATCAGGTAATGGGAATACCGGCACTGCACCGCTTGGTCACTGTGAATATGATTCCAGATGCTGATAATGATAATTTGATGGTGATGCGCTCCTATCAAATTCAAGCCACTCGGGCTATTATGGATCGGATGCGGGTCATGGAGAATAATCATCTTGTAGAAAAAGAGGGGGGTTACGTCTGGCATACGACGGGAAGTGGTAAGACGGTCACATCGTTTAAGGTTGCTCAGCTACTGGCTGCCTTGCCACGTGTCCGTCACGTTTTGTTTATCGTGGACCGGGTTGACTTGGTGAATCAAACGGCGGAAAACTTTAAATCATTTGCTTATGAAACGTTTGAAAAACGGATTCAAGTTGTCAACGGTGGGGCTCTACGAAAAGCCCTAAAGCAAAAGAATGGTCCGTCAAATATTTTCTTAACAACCGTCCAGGGATTGGATAAGGCTGTCAAGGGCGGCCTGGAGTCGGATGAACGAATGGTGATTTTGATGGATGAAGCGCATCGGTCTGCTAGTGGTGATGCAGTTGCCCATATTAAAAAGGCCTTTTCAAAAACAACTTGGTTTGCTTTCACGGGAACACCTAATTTTTATAGTGATGACGTCAATGATGTCAAGACGACACGATCTGTTTCAACATATGACGTTTTTGGTCAACGTTTACACCGTTACACAATCAAAGATGCCATTAGCGATCAAAATGTCCTTGGTTTTGATGTCTCTTACTACACGCCTGCGATTGAAAAGGAAGCGGATAGTGATTTCACAGAGCAAGAATTGGAAAAAGCCGTTTACACTTCTTTGCCATTCCGCGAGGCTGTGGTAGAGGATATTCGTGACCTTTGGAACGAAAATCACTCTGGTCCGATTGAAATGGGTGTTCGGCAGCCAAACCAATTTCACGGAATGTTAGCAGTTTCCGGTAAGCAGGCGGTAGTGGCTTACTATAACTTATTTAAAAAATTAGCGCCAAATTTGCGAGTAGCAATGACCTATTCTCGTGATGAAGATAATGGACAAGGCTCTTCCGACTTACAAGAGTCGCTCAAGACAGCCATGCAGGACTATTCCACGTTTTATGGAACGCATGATTTTTTTAGTAATCATGACCCTGAGCGCGCCTACTTAACGGATGTTACCAAGAGGATCGCCCACAAAAAGCCTTATAACAGAAAGTTGACGGAAGACCAGGAGACAGCAACACCCCAAAGACTCGATTTGATTATCGTTTCCGATCAATTGCTAACAGGATTTGACTCGAAATATGTCAATACGATTTATATGGATAAAATTCTGAAAGAAGGCTTGCTGATTCAGGCCATGTCACGAACCAACCGAACGATTGACCGCAATGCGAAGCCGCATGGAAAGATTCGTTTCTTCCGTAAAGGGGAGATGATGGAGGAACGGGTGCAGAACGCACTCGTGATTTATACGCAAGGCGGTAACGATACTCAGCCTGATCAGGATCAGCTGAATCAAGATCAAAGTGAAATGGAAAAGGTCTTAATTACTGATGATATCCTAGCTCCAAAAAAGGCTAAGCAAATCCAAAATTTGATTCCACAAATTGAAGAATTAAAGACCATGGCCGGCGAAGATTTTAGTGTAACGCCGCCATCTGAAAAAGAGCGTGAGCACTTTGTTCAACTAGCCGCCGAAGTCAACCATTCAGTCCAACGACTGGTGCAGCAGGGCTACAAAATCGGTGATGAAATCGCTGATGTTGATGCACAAGGAGAGTTGAATGGTCAAAAGATTGCACTGAATTTGAAAGATGATAGTCATTTTAGTGCTTTACAGGCCCGTTTGAACGTAGTCAACGATAAATTACCAGCTAAAAAACAGATTGATTTAACGAATATCCAGATTGCAATTGATTTGTATGGTCGTGAAATTATTGATTATGATCGATTGGTTGAGTTAATCAATGAATACATGAAGGAAACGGTTGATACAAAGCGTGCGGAGATTGAAAAGCATATTGCGACAATGACTGATGTCGAGCGCAATGAAATCCTCGACATTTTAGATGGCATCGTTTCCGGGAAGTACCGTGTAGCATTTAATACTGAAACGTTGGATAAGACACGAAAAGCCGTCAGGTCTGACCAACAGGAATTGACAATTCGCCGCTGGGCGGATGACTACCACCTGAGTGGCAATGCGATTATTGAAGCGTATGAAGCCTTTTTGCCGGGAGTCGGGTTAAACGATAATCCAAAATTAAAGACAAAATTGAAGCAGATTGAAAAAGAAGAAAAATTAGGGTTCTTTGCAATCGCTGATTTTGAAGATGATGTCCTAAACTTTTTTGCAAAACTATAAAATTTTAACTGGGAGTAGATAATGGCATTAACAGCAGATAGACAAGCGTTGATTTGGAAAACATTGAATGAGACACGGGGAAAAATTGAGCCGTCAGAATATAAGAACTACATCTTTGGGATTATGTTTTATAAGTTTTTGTCAGAGAAGGCCCAACTTTGGCTTGATGGTGTGCTACAAGGTGAAAAATGGGCCAATATTTGGGCACAAGACCCTGAAAAGGCAAAGAGCTTCATGCAGGGAACTTTGGGATATGTGATTGAGCCCGGGGACATGTTTTCCGATTGGAAGGAAGCCATTAACACTGATAAGTTCAATATTATGATGGTCAAAGATGCTTTAACTCGCTTTGATAATGGTGTTAGTCCGGAAGCAAAATCAGATTATGCTGGTATTTTTTCAGATATTGATCTTGGCTCTTCACGGTTAGGGGCCAATGCTCAGACTCGTGCCGCGACCATGATGGATTGGATTAACTTGATGGACGAAATTGAGTTAGATACTGATGCTGACGTCTTAGGTGACCTTTATGAATACTTGATCGGCATGTTTGCTGCTAACTCTGGTGCTAAAGCAGGAGAATTTTATACCCCTCACCAAGTTTCGGATATCATGGCTCGAATTTTGACTGCTGGTCGTGAAAATCAGGAAACGTATACTCTCTATGACCCAACAATGGGTTCAGGGTCTTTGCTGATCACTACTGCTTCATACATGAAGAATGCGGGTGTCCAGGGGGCCATCAAGTACTATGGGCAAGAATTAATTACAACAACTTATAATTTGGCACGGATGAACTTGATGATGCATGGTGTTGAGTACAACGATATTAATCTACGTAACAGCGACACATTAGCTGGTGATTGGCCAGACGGAACCATTGATGGGGTTGATTCACCGCGAATGTTTGATGCTGTGATGGCAAACCCACCATATTCTCAAAAGTGGGATGCTGAGAACCGTGAAGATGATCCTCGTTTTAAATTTGGTGTCGCTCCAAAGGGCAAAGCAGATTACGCCTTCTTACTGCATGGCCTGTACCATTTGAATAATAACGGTCGAATGGCCATTGTCTTGCCTCACGGCATTTTGTTCCGAGGAGCAGCTGAAGGACGAATTCGAAAGGCTTTGCTGGAAAACCGTAATATTAGTGCAGTGATTGGGCTACCTGCCAATATCTTTACTAATACAAGTATCCCAACGATTATTATGGTTTTGGAAAAGAACCGAGCCACTGACGACGTACTCTTTATTGATGCTTCTAAGGGATTTGAGAAACAAAAGAACAGCAACAAGCTGCGACAAGAAGATATTGAGAAGATTGTTGATACGTATTTGAAGCGTGAAGATGTCGAAAAGTATGCCCATGTCGCAACGATGGACGAAATTCGCGAAAACGACTTTAATCTCAACATTCCACGCTATGTTGATACTTTTGAAGAAGAAGAGCCAATTGATTTGGTTAAAGTCAATCAAGACATCGTGTCAGTTGAGGCTGACATCAAGAAAGAAGAAGCGGAATTGCTAGAACTGGTTAACCAATTGGCTGTAAACGATGATAGCAAGGCGGTGATTGACTCATTAAAGAGCTTATTAGCGGGAGGCAATCATGAATAAAAATGTGCCGGCAATCCGTTTTCAGGGATTTCATGACGATTGGGAACAGCGTAAGTTTTTTGACAATATTAAAGATACGATTGATTTTAGAGGAAGAACTCCAAAAAAAATAGGTTTTGATTGGGAAAAAAGTGACGATGGTTATTTGGCACTTTCTGCCTTAAATGTTAAAAATGGTTATATTGATTTGAGTGCAGAAGCGCACTATGGAAGTCAAGAAATGTATGATAAATGGATGGGTGGAAAATTCCTGCATAAAGGACAAGTCCTATTTACAACAGAGGCACCAATGGGAAAGGTCGCCCAAGTACCAGATAATAGAGGATATATTCTTAGTCAGAGAACCATTGCTTTTATTGTTCATGATGATAAAATAATAGAAAATTTTTTAGCCGTTATGCTTCGTACACCTAAATCATTTAATGAATTAACTAAACTAGCTAGTGGCGGAACAGCGAAAGGTGTCAGCCAAAAATCTCTTAAACATTTTGAGGTAACTACGCCAAAGCAGTTAACCGAACAACAAAAAATTGGATCATTCTTTCAACGATTAGACAACCTTATCACCCTTCATCAGCGTAAGTTAAATTTGCTGAAAGAACAGAAAAAAAGTTTACTACAAAAAATGTTTCCGAAAAAAGACGAAAAAATTCCAGAAATTCGTTTTAATGGTTTTACTGACGATTGGGAACAGCGTAAGTTGGGGGAAGTTACTGATAAGGTCAAAGAAAAAAATAAAACTGGTGAGTTCACAGAAACTTTGACTAACTCAGCAGAATATGGAATTATTAATCAGCGTGACTTTTTTGATAAGGATATTTCTAATGCTAAGAATCTCGACGGATACTACATAGTAAAAAACAATGATTTTGTCTATAATCCTCGTATTTCAAATTTTTCTCCGGTTGGACCTATTAAACGGAATAAATTAGGTAAAACTGGCGTAATGTCGCCACTTTATTATGTTTTTCGCGCACATGGTATTGATAAAAATTACTTGGAAAAATATTTTGATACTACCTACTGGCATCGATTTATGGAACAAAACGGTGACACAGGCGCGCGTTCTGATCGTTTTGCAATTAAGGATTCAGTCTTTGTTGAAATGCCAATTCCATATCCAACTATGGCTGAACAAGAAAAAATAGGCTTATTCTTCAGACACTTGGACAAAACTATCACCCTTCATCAGCGTAAACTTGATGCTTTGCAAGAACAGAAAAAAGGGTTGTTGCAAAAAATGTTTGTATAAATAAATTAGTGAAACAGGCTATTGGCCTGTTTTTTTTGTCTTTTGGACTTTATTTGGCACAATAATCTTAGTTCACATAGGTATTTTTAACATGTGAATACAAATTATTACGTAATTTATGGAGGGTTAGATGATGCTAGAAAAAATAGCTAAAGACGAAAAATTTCATGTGTACTATAAACAATGGATCACGGTTTATAAGGAAGGAGCAATACGTGAGGTGACTATGGCTAAATATATTATGTCGCACCAGTGGTTGGTCAAATTAATGCCTGATTTGAAACTTAAAGATTTAACAAGAATTTCTTATCAACAATTGTTAAATAATTATGCAGAAGAACATGAGCGACAGACAACAATGGATTTTCATCACCAATTAAAGGGAGCGATTCTTGATGCGGTGGATGAGGGCCTTGTTGAACGGGATCCGACAAGAAAAGCTATCATCAAAGGAAAGCATCCCAGAGATAAGAAACCTAAATATTTAAATCAGTTTGAATTGCGGACGATGTTAAGTAATTTGCAATTAGATCAAGAAATTAATTGGGATTGGTTTATCCTACTGGTTGCTAAAACTGGAATGCGTTTTTCAGAAGCCCTAGCATTAACGCCAAAGGATTTTGATTTTCCACATCAGATGCTCTCTGTTAACAAAACGTGGAATTATAAAGGTCATGGAGGATTTTCACCAACAAAAAATCATTCTTCTGTGCGAAAAATTCAATTAGACTGGCAGACAGTGATTCAATTTTCAGAATTGGTGAAAGAACTTCCAGATGAAAAGCCAATATTTGTTGCCCCAGGCGAAAAAGTTTATAATTCAACAATTAATAATATTTTAGCCCGTATTTGTGAAAAGTCTGAGGTGCCAGTGATATCAATCCACGGTTTGCGACATACACATGCATCACTTTTGCTATTTGCCGGGGTATCAATTGCGAGTGTAGCGAGACGATTGGGCCATGCAAGTATGACAACTACACAGAAAACCTATTTGCATATCATTCAAGAATTAGAAAATAAGGACGTTGATTTGGTTATGCGATCATTGTCAGGATTAAGCTAAATTCACAAGGGAAAGTGACCTACGCTGATGAAGAGCGATAGTGTCATCTAACTTCTCAAACATATCGCCAATCACTTTCTGTTCAGATTTCTCGGGTATCATCACCTTGAT
The DNA here is from genome assembly GCF_024029775.1 of Fructobacillus americanaquae. Taxonomy (GTDB): domain Bacteria; phylum Bacillota; class Bacilli; order Lactobacillales; family Lactobacillaceae; genus Fructobacillus; species Fructobacillus americanaquae. Next base: position 602,151 of record NZ_CP097122.1, on the reverse strand, counting down.
ATCTTCAACATCGGAACCATTGAAACTTGGTAATGCTCCAACTTGAGCAAATCTAGATAATCTTAACTTTTCGAATAAAGTCTTACCGAAATAACGATTCCAAGAAGAGTCAAACAAATAACTCATCATGTTATTATCAATTAAAAAAGAAGTATCGACAATTCGCTTTCTATCAAGGAATATGGCTGCCCCTACTTTTGCAAATACAACACCACTATTTTGGGGGTTTATGGGATTCCACTTATTTTCTCTAAGCTGAGAGTCACTTGCGTAATTGTTGGCACTCATCATAACAACCTCATTACCTGGGTTGTTCATATCTGATACTTTATAAAATGGAGTCCCTTGCTTACCTCTTTGTTGAGCATCTGGAAATCCAATTCCAGACTTAGCTTTGCCAACTTCCCCCAACTTACGCTGTTCCCAAGTATTGGTTTTAAAAAGAAAAAAATTCATTTTTCACTTGTGAAAAAATTTATGGAGTGATAATTTTTCACCATGATAAAAATCATCTTTACGCTGATGAAGGGTGATGAGGTTATCTAATTGACTAAATAATCGGCCCATTTGCTTTTGTTCTCGCGAAGAAGGTATCAAAATATTTTGATTTTCTAAATCAGATTTTTTTAAATTGCCTATTGCGCCATTTCCACCAGCTACAAATTTAAAAATAAAATTTCTATACCACTGACTATTCATTAGCGCATTAGTAAACTCTGGTTCACGAGGTTTTGCCAGCAACATGAAGCCACCATGCACCATCAGTTCTGATGAATCATCTATTAAAGCGTGTTTCCCAACCAACGAACTCGATCCATTAGCTGCAGTTATTAAAATGTCATTTTTTTGAGCTGTTGATATTTTAACTACATCTGGTTTCACAAACACATCATCATTTTTAATAGTAAATGTATTCCCATCTATGTTAGATGAACGCAGCACTCGAATCCCATCTTTCCTAACATCAGATGGCTTATAGGTTAGTCCTCTATATAGTTGAGAGAGTTCGTCAAACTTACGCTGTTCCCAAGTGTTGTAAATAATTCTAATTTACCCTATCTATTCAAGAAATGTTATCATGGTTATATGTGAAAAAAATACTTTGTATTTGACAACAATGTAAAGGTAAAAACGGATGAAAGACGACGTAAAAGCAAAAAAACACTTTAAAGATGCAGAAAAATCAGGAATTGTCATGATGGCATTGCTTCAAATCCTGCAAAATGCAGGTGGTAAGATGGAAAAGAAGACGGCAAAAAACATGTTGCCGCAAACAGACGAACGAATTTCTGATGCAATGATTCAGGAAGAAAAGGTTTCTAAAAAAACCGGTACTGCGTATCGTCCATTTGATTTCACTTTTAATTTTGCAGTGAAGCGTTGGCAATTATTTGGCTGCATTGAAAATTCTAAAGCGAGATTTCTGGTTTTAACCGAAAAGGGGATGGAATTCGATTTAAGCCAAACTGATGGTGAAAAAATTCGTTTAGCAACAGACGAATTGATGAAGGAATTATCAAAGAAGAATAAAAAGAAAAAAGAAACACAAAAGTTCATTGAAGATCCTAAAAATCGGGTAGCCGATCCTGAACCTGAAGAAGATGATTCTGATGATATTAGTGATAGTACCGAAAGCTGGAAAGAAGAACTTAAGGTTCGATTACGTAAGATGGATCCAAGTAAATTTGAAAAGTTTAGCCGTCGTCTAATCCAGGAAATGGGTGCTCAAATTGATGATGAGATTGGCATGAAGCTTTCACAGGACCACGGTTTAGATGGCTATGCTTATTTCGTTAGTGACGAATTGCGGACTACTCGAGTGGCCATCCAATCCAAACGCTATAATAATCAGGTTGGTGATAAATATATCCGTGATTTTCGTGGATCAATTCAAAATGGGACAGATTATGGCATTTTGATTACGACCGATTACTTTACACCGGCAGCGGTCAAGGAGGCCAAGGACCCGTCAAAGTCAACGCCAATTACCTTGCTAGATTTAGATGACGTCGTTGATTTAGTCGAAAAACACCAACTCTTCGTTAAACGAGTTGAAACTTATGAACTTGGTGATTTTTATTTTGAATAAGGAAGGTTTTTCATTGGGAAGGCCACTTGTGACTAAGTTTTTGGCAAAATAGAAGTTTCTCCAGTATTCCTTGCTAGCAGCATGAGGGACTTTTTCTGCATTAATTTGAAAAAAGGGCTTGACAGCGATATCGACGATTTAAGGACAAACCACTCGTGGTTTGTCCTTTTTTACTGATTTTTGCTGAAATTACCCTGGGAGAAAATAGTTTTTATACTTTTGCTGCGGACTAATGTTACTGGTTTGTTCGGTATGTTGCGAGTTAGGGAAGTGAGCTGACAATGTGTGGGGAAACGCTAGCGCACCTTTGCGTTTTACCTTATAAATGAGGTATCAAAACGAAAGGAGGCCGAATATGAGTGGCTTGATTCGGTTGGTGGTCATTTGCATCAAATATGGTTTCAAGCACTTAACCAATACTTTTTTGGGGCGGCACACGGATAATTTTCGAGTGCAGCTCCATGTCACTAACCTAGTACAAAAGGAGGTTAACTGTTATGAACAATGGCAATGCGGCAACATCACAATCAATCAAAATGCAACAGCGCCAAAACACAGGCGCCCGAGTGGTTCAAATAGGCGTAATAAATTACTTTAATTATTATTGTGTTAATGAGGCGCAACGAATGATCCGGTTAAATCAAGTTTACTATGTCAAAAAAATCGTATCCCCGAGATTAAACTATCAGCATTTACGATGTTGTCGACGGCGCCTTGAGCAAAAGCAGTTTCCCAGCCCATTCATCACTTTCAAAAACGGTATCAGGGATAGCACGACTTACCTCTATCTGAGCTTTTCTCCTTTAGGAGTTCACCAAGCCCGGTGGTCATCATACCAAGTCTTATGCTAAAATAGTCAAAGCGGTTTTAACTTGAGTAACGCGATAAGGAGAAAAAATGTTTAAAGCGTACAAAAAGTTTTGGCAGAATTACGTTAACTTTAACGGTCGGACAACGCGAGCTGATTATTGGTGGTTTATCCTGGCCAATACCATTATTTGGTTGCTTTGGATAGCGGTCTTTGCTGGTGTTGCTGTTGGGCCCATCATGAAGTATGTTGATTATGGGCATTTTACGCAAGCCGATACGCCAATGTTAGGCCTACTAATCGTTTTGCTCTTATTGGCTCTCTTTTATGCCTTAGCGACCTTCATTCCCAGATTATCATTGCAGTACCGACGAATCGTTGATACAGGTCTTAGCCCATGGTGGTTTCTCTTAGTTGTGATTGGCAAGTTTTTGTCAATTAGTGCTGCGGCACAAAACAGCGCTATTACAGCTGCTATCTTCTTCTTAAACTTAGCTGTTTTTGTCATCAGCGTGTCTAAGACAGATGCCTTCAAGAAAGAAAAATAAGATCATCGTACAAAAGTTAGTTGCAGGAAAGGACTCATGGAAGTGGGTCCTTTTTTGTTCATGCTAAACATTCGGCAACCCTGGTGCTACAATGAGCAATAGAGGGCTCGAAAGGTCGGATAGCAATGATGATGGTACAAGCATATAAAAATTATTGGCGTAAGTATTTGGACTTTTCTGGGCGGGCTTGTCTAGCTGATTTTTGGCTAGTGGTCCTTGATAATCTCCTTTTGACTGTTGTAGTTCTTTTGCTAACCGGAGGATCCATTTGGGGATTGGCACAAGAACTTCTATATGATGGTGTTTCCGGCATTGGTTTCGGGGTTGTGGGAATTGCAGCTTTGGCTTTAATTTTTTCACTGTTTTATGGTTTAGCAACCGTTATTCCCAACTTGTCCTTGCAATACCGCCGTATCTTGGATACTGGACTGAGCGCCCGTTGGTTTGTCCTTCCGGTCGTGGCTTGGACATTAGTCATTGCTTACGCGATTGTTCAAAATGTCCTCTTGCTTTTGGCCTTGGCGGTGGTTGAATTGGTTCTCTTGGTCATTAACTTAGCCGGAACCAATCGCTTTGCACGAAAACGTTAATTTTTTGAAGCCTGGCCGTTGGTCGGGCTTTTCATCTGACCATAACGTTTGAGACAAGTTAACTTACGATGGTAAACACTTAAAAATCAGTCATTTTTTGGTAGTTCTTATTGAAGAAGAGTGGTAAGATAAAAGCGATTGAGAGAAAAGTAAAATGGGGGATGGATATGTTATCTGCTTATAAAGATTATTGGAAGAAGTACTTCAGTTTTTCTGGTCGATCAACCCGGTCTGATTTTTGGTGGGTTGTTTTGGCCAACATTCTAATTGGCATTGTGGCAACGGCTATTGGCGGCAGTTCGATTTTTTCTGCACTGGACTCTGCCTTGAATGATAGCAGTCAGTCACAAGCAGCGACTGGTTTAGCTGGTTTTGTGATTGTTTTTGTTGTTTTGTATCAGTTGCTAACAATTATTCCTAATTTGTCTTTGCAAAGTCGACGAATTATTGACACTGGCCTAAGTGGCTGGTGGTTTATTCTGGTTGTTTTAGCCTATCCTCTTGCCAGGGGCTTCGCTAGTAGCTTTACTAAATGATGCCTATAATGCTGCTGGCGGCAGTGGTACCTTAAATTCTCTTTGGCTCATGATTCTTTGGGCCATTGTTGAAATTGTCATCTTGGTGATTAACTTAACACCAACCGATGCCTTCGGTCGGCACCGTTCTTGATTGGTATGCAAAGCAGCCCGGCTGGGCTGTTTTTTAGTGTTAAGGCGGCCATCAGGATTTTTAAGATTGCTTCTTGATGGTATAATGTCGAGGTTGATTGGCACAGAGAGGGGGTGAGAAGGTTGATACAATCATACAAAAAATACTGGGAAGATTATTTTCATTTTAGGGGTCAGACTTCTCGCTCGGAGTATTGGTCGGTCATGTTCATTAACTCAGCGATTAGTCTGCTGGGTTATTGGTTGGTCTTGTACTTGTTGAGCAACTTGGTGCAAACAGTTGCGTCCGTTGCTGACAACTCGAAGGCCTATTGGGTCGTCCTAGTGACGTTAGTCCTGGTAACCTTCCTATTAACGGTTTTTTGGCTGCTTAACCTTATTCCTTTTTTGTCAATTTCTTATCGACGTTATCGGGATACGGGCTTACCCTCCTGGGCTTTTATTATTGAACCAGTAGCAATTTTTCTATCTTTAGTCGGTTACTACTATCAAACGAAGGTCTATGAAAGTAATATCAGTATGCCCCTGTGGCTAATTCCCGCCTTACTAGTGTTGGTATTGGCAGATTTTTTGATTAAAATTTTACCGACGGGGACTTTTAATAAAATTTAAAAAGCCATTGGCCAGATAGCTGGTCAATGGCTTTATTTCTTCTATGAAAATTGATTTTTCGATAGGAATTTTTGCGATACAGAGTGACTGTAGTGATAATAAAAAAGTACCGATGACTAAGCAAACAGATTAATTAACGGTACCAAGCATTGTCAAAGGGGGCAGGGACAGTCTAGTTTGAATTGTGTTGACATGACCTAGGCTTAGTCCAGGTCGTCAAAAATGACTTGCCCGTCTTCAAAGGCGGCAATCTTAGCCAAAGAGTGAATATTCGTTAAGCCGGCTTCGATGGCAGCTTGGCGTCCAGGTTGGAATGACTTTTCAATTACAATGCCGGCCCCGACGATTGTCGCACCCGCCTCATCAGCTAAAGCCTTCATGCCTAACAATGCCTGGCCGTTGGCGAGGAAGTCGTCGATTAGTAAGACGTTGTCCGCGGCTGATAAGAAACGCTTATCAATTCTGATTTGGTTGCTTCTTTGCTTTGTATATGAGTAGACGTCAGCGGTGTAGGCATCATCTGAGAGAATGCGCGACTTTGATTTGCGTGCAAAGACGACGGGTACGCCAAGACTCAAGCCCGCCATCACGGCTGGGGCGATGCCAGAGGCTTCGACTGTGATCACCTTCGTAATGTCCTGGTCTTTGAAGAGACGGGCAAATTCGGCACCCATGGCCTGCATCAGCTTAGGATCGATTTGATGGTTTAAAAAGGAATCAACCTTCAAAATATCAGCGCCCAAGACGCGGCCGTCTTCTTTAATTCGTGCTTCTAATTCCTTCATGAGGACTCCTTTTTCAAGGCCGCTTACAAGCGGCAATCTAATTAATATTTTACCAAGGGGAAAAGCTTGCTACAAGGGCAAAAGTTGGCATTCTGCAAGAGATATGGTACATTAAAAACTAATGAAATGAGGATTACGTGGATGCGAAATCAGCAAAATAAGCTCATCAAGTTGATGAGGTGGCTACCAAATCAGCAAGACAAGCTCATCAAGTGGATGAGGCTTACCAAAACCTTTCTATTAAATTTGGCGGCCTTTTTGGGCTTCTTTGCCCTGGAATATGCAGCAATGGTCTTTATCCAGGGGTCGGTCTATTTTTCTGGTCAGCACCGCTATGCGGTTCTGATACTGGGTCTTGGTTTAGCCTACTGTTTTGTACGCTTTGGGCTGCAGGCCATGAAAGCGAACAAGGCCAAATTATCTTTTTCTTTGAAAACGATTGCCTGGCCCACCAAGTCAGAATTTGGGACGATCATTGCAGCTTATCTCCTAGGTTGGTCGGGGATGGTCATCTGGAACGAAATTGAAATTTTGTTCTTTTATAAGTTGACCCATGGGACGACGGAAAATCAAGCCGCCATTGATAATATCATGCAGGTCGGTGGCCATTATTCATTGGTAATGTTTTCACTGATTATTGTCTTCTTAGGACCGGTGATGGAAGAAATCCTGTTCCGTGGACTCTTTTTCCGCTATTTCAAGTCAGTGAAATTTCCCTGGCTGGTTGTTGTGCTGTCGGCCTTGTCCTTTGGTTTTTATCACCTGAGTTCCTACACTTGGGTCTCACTTTTAGACCTGCCACCGTATGCCATTGTCGGGTTTTCGTTGGCTTACGTATACAAGAAAACGGATAAGTTGTCATCCTCGATTATCATGCACGTTTTCCACAATGGCTGGATCCAAGTCATCTCGATTATTACCCTACTTCAACACTAATTTTATCTTTGATCAAATCAGGCCTGCCTACCCGCAGGCCTTTTTTTTGGACGCCAGAATAGGTAGGACCAATCAAAGGAGTGTGGAAAAAAGAAAAAATCTGTTGTCCTTGTACCCAGTTTGGTTATCAGTGAGACTGATTTTTCGCCTGGGGGAACAGCAGATTTTTTAGATGGTAAACTTAAGCGTTATCGGCTTGAGCAGCCTTCGGCCAACCGTTTAAAAGCAAGTTAAGGCCAACGGCCACAACAGTCGTCATGACGACGCCGTTGGTCATCACCATCTGCAATTGCTCTGGCAAGTGGGCCAAGAGGGTTGGCACTGAACTAATGCCCAAGCCAGCACCGATTGATAAGCCGGCCGTCAAAAGGTTGCCTTCCTTGTTCAAGTTGACCTTACCGAGGATTTGCAAACCTTGAATGGCAATCGTTGAGAACATGACCATCATGGCCCCACCTAGAACGGCTGAAGGAATGATGGTAGCCAGGGCACCAAACTTTGGTAACAGTCCCAAAACCAAGAGCAAGCAAGCGGCATAGTAAATGGGTTGCTTGGTCTTCACACCTGAAAGGCGAACGACTGCTACGTTTTGTGAGAAGGTGGAGTAAGGGAAGGTATTGAAAATTCCAGAAAGGACAACGGCGAACCCTTCGGCGCGGTAACCACGGGCCAAGTCCTTTTGTTCTAATTTTTTACCAGTCAAATCGGCCAAGGCAAAGTAAACGCCGGTAGCTTCGACCATAGCAGTTAAGACGATGATTATCATCGTCAATGAGGCAGACCATGAGAAAGTTGGTGTTCCCAAAAAAAATGGTTGGGGAAGGTGGAACCAGGCAGCGTCAGCAACTGGTGTCAATGACACACGGCCGAGGACGGCTGCGAACAGGGTTCCTAAAATAATGCCCATCAAGACGGCAATGGCCTTTAAGAAGCCCTTTGCCAGCTTCATTAAGAGCAATGTTAAAACGATGGTCACAAAACCAATTAGAAGGTTTTGCCATTCACCGAATGATTTGGCCGTTAAGCTACCGCCACCCCAGTTTTGCAGGGCGATTGGAATCAAACTTAAACCAATAACGGTAATCAATGAACCAGTAACGACTGGTGGGAAGAAGGCGCGCAGGCGGGCGAAGGTTCCGGCAATCAAGATAACGAAAAGGCCAGCCACGATTGTGGCCCCATACATGGCACCCCAACCGAGGCTTGAGCCGATGTTAATTAATGGTGAAACTGCTTGAATTGATGAACCCAAAACAACGGGCAAAGCGATACCGGTGATGGGAGTTTGCTTCAATTGGAAGAGTGTTGCTAAACCGGTACAGAAAATATCCACTGAAATCAAGTAAGCCAGTTGCGTACTATTAAAGTGCAAGGCCGTTCCAATTAGCAGTGGTACCAGGATGGAACCGGCGTACATAGCCAGCACGTGTTGCAGCCCTAAGAGTAGGGCCTGAAACTTTGGAAGGGGGTGGTTGGGTGTTTCCATGAGATCTCCTGTGTTTGACCAATCATTCTCAGTTGGTCAAAAGTTATGATAAAAAAACAAAAATATTGGAGCAGCCCCATCCCACAGACAACAAAAAAAGCACGCAGTACCCAAGCGTGCTCAAAAAACCCTTGGTGATAGTCGCCCTTTTTGCCGGGCGGTAGAGACTCGGCTAGCGTTAAAAGCCGGATATAACTCCAATACGGTACTAATATTGTAGCAGGTTTCCACTTTAAAAGATATAAAAACCGCCAGAACGGTCAGAAAATTGGCAGAATGTCTGGCATTAGTCGAGCTTGATACTGATAAGCTGGTTTAGCAACTGCAACTGGTATTCTCATGAGAACGGCAAAAATTAATCGGCATAAGTCTTTCGTTTATTGCACGAGTTCGCTCATCACGTAACTTTGTTGTTGTATTTGAGAGAAATTGTTAAAATATTGAAAGAGTGATTGCTAACTTTTTGAGTAATATCTGCTGGTAAAAATGGATTGAGATAGACAAAGTAGGGGGACCGGATGTCGGATGACGATAAAAATTATAGTAGATTTTTAATTGAACTAATCGTTGTGGTCGCTATTATGCTGATTGGTGCTATATTTTTTACACTGGCTCTCATTTCCTATTGGTGTTAAAAAAACACCCAACAGTTTTGCCGTTCAGCTGAAAGAAAAGTTAACTTTCAAATGAACGGTACCTGTTGGGCGTTTTTTACTTGCTATGGCTGCTAGCATTCGCTGTCGGAAACTGCTTGTTGGCTACAATTTGATCGAGAAGATGGTAGTCACGACGCAAATCATATGGAGTATCGCGACTGGTATTCCATAGCTGGACAACGTAGAGGTTGCCGATTAACCAGAGTAACTCTTGATCTGTTGTGACAGTGGAAAGGGCTTTAAAAATTGACTTATAAAATAAGTCCTCAAAGGCACGGTCCTGTAGTTGGAATTCTAAAACTTCGATAGTACCATCAAAGTGGAAGGTTTTAATGGTTTCAAACGGAAACTTTTTAAACTGGTCAAGGTCGAGTGTTGCATAGATTGATTGAACACTTGTATTTAATAATTCATCCAAAAGTACATACTTATCCACAAAATGACGGTAAAATGTGTTGCGATTGACCTCTGCAGCATCACAAATTTCCTTCACTTTTATTTTGGAAAAGGGGATGTCATGGAGCAATTCGCCAGTAGTCAGCAATAGGTGGCGATGCATTAAATCGTATCGTTTATTTTCCATAAAAGTTTCCCACCCCCGCTAAAAGCAACATTTTTTTATTTTTGTTGCATTTTAAAACAGTGTAACATTTTTTGACTCTTCAAATCTTCTAAATTAATCACTAAAATGTTCATGATGATTAAAAAGGAGGAGAAGTAATGCTCAAAAAACTTGGGGAATGGATTTATGAAAATAAAGTGAAGACCTTCCTGATTTGGTTGGCGGCCATTATCGTTGTCGGTGGCGGTGCCATCGGTCTCGGTTCGCATTTTTCAGAAAATTTGACGATTAGTGGCGTCCCATCAACAAATATCCAAAGTACCCTGGAACGGGAATTTCATCAGAATCCTAACAGTGGTACGTTAAAGGTTGTCGTTCAAAATCAGCAAGGGATCACTGATGAAAAGACCAAGGCGGATGTTGCCAAGGCCATTGCCAAGGTTCAGGACAAGTATGCTGCTGATATTAAGACGATTGCCAACCCTTATACCAACAATACTGTTAGTTCTGATAATACGACTACCTATGTCGATATTACCTTCAAAGCAAACTCAACATCAGTGTCCCATAGCACGATTACCGGTATTCGTTCTATCTTTGATGATCGAGTGAAGACCAGTGGGACAAAGGTTGCTTACACTGGCACCGTCCAGCTAAAGCCGTTTGAAATCGGTGGTTCTTCCGAAATCATTGGGGTTGTGATCGCCTTTGCCTTGTTGTTCGTACTATTCCGCTCCTTTATTACTGCTGGAATGCCAATTGTCTCTGCCCTGGTTGGCTTGGTGACTGGCTTGTTCCTCGTGATCATTGGAACGAATTTTGCAACCCTTGCCAATGTAGCTGAGACTTTGTCTGTGATGTTGGCCTTAGCAGTTGGAATCGATTATGCGCTCTTTATCTTGAACCGCTACCGGACTGATTTGGCCGAGACAAACGGTGACCAAAAACTGGCCTTAGGAAATGCCTTGTCAGAAGCCGGCAAGTCCGTTATTTTTGCCGGTGTGACGGTTATTATCGCTGTTTGTGGCTTGTCCTTTGCTGGCATTGAATTCGTGACAACCATGGGCTTTGCTGCTGCTGTTGCGGTGGCCATTGCCGTGTTGTCAGCGTTGACTTTCTTGCCAGCTTTGATTGCGGCCTGTGCTAAGTTTATTCGACCAAATACCAAGACGGTCGATCACATGGCCAAGAGCCCAGCCAAGTTGACGAAGTTTTTGACGAGCCACCCATGGCTGGTGGTAATTGTTGCCGTATTGGTTTTGATTGGTATTGGTTTGCCGGCGCAAAATATGCGTTTGGGAATGCCTTACAACGGCTCTTTGCCAGAAAAGCAAACGGAACGTCAGGCTTATGACATGATTTCTGATAAGTTTGGTGAGGGGATTAATTCACCATTGATTGCTGTTGTTAAATTAGACACCGACCAATCAGCTGCGGTTAACGAGGCCAATGTTGCCAAGATTGCCAGTCATTTGACTGGCCTCTCTGGTACAAAGACATTGTCACCTTTGTCAGTTGACCAGCAAAAGGCAGCGACCTTGCAGACGCAGCTGACACAAGAGGCCCAACAAAAGATGGCCTTGCAGGCTCAAACAACTGGACAACTGCCAACTCAGGCGCAAAAAGATCAGACAGCCGCTCAAATCAAGCAAGTGATTATGGCGCAGGCAACTAAGCCTTATCAGATTTCTGCAGATGGCAAGTATGCGCTGTTAGTCGTTATTCCAAAGAAGGGGTCTGAAGCAGTTGAGACAACTAATCTAGTCCACAAGATTCAGGATTATTCAGACAACACGACGAAAGCAAAGTACGGTGCTCAGATTACCTTGACTGGAGTAAACGCCGTCAATTTGGATATTACCAAAAAGCTGAATAACGCGACACCAATCTTTGTCTTCACGATTATTGTTTTGGCCTTTATCTTGTTAATGGTTGTCTTCCGCTCTTTCATTGTTCCAGCGGTAGCGATGGCTGGTTTTGGTCTATCGCTCTTGGCTTCCTTTGGCTTTACTACATTGGTTATTCAGGAAGGATTCTTAAAGGAAGTCTTTGGTGTCGCCAAGGCAGCACCCATCCTTTCCTTCTTACCAATTATCGTCACGGCCATTCTCTTTGGTTTGGCGATGGATTACGAAGTCTTTATGGTTTCACGAGCTCGTGAGGAGTATCTGAAAACAGGTGATAACGACCGAGCAGTGACAGTTGCCATGCAGGATTCTGGTCCAATTGTGGTCACGGCAGCTTTGATTATGATGGCGGTCTTTGGATCATTTGCTTTGAACTCTAGTCCAACCATCAAGTCTTTGGCCTTGGCCTTAGCCTTTGGTATCTTCTTTGATGCCTTTATTATCCGTTTGCTCTTCGTGCCAGCAATGCTGAAGATTTTTGGCAAAACCAACTGGGCCTTTCCGGGTAATAAAAAGAAAAACTGACATCTTTCAAATTTTTTCTGCTGATAAAAGTTAAAGATAAAGAAAAAGCCAGCTCAAGTGAGCTGGCTTTTTTCTTGGTCAACGAATGGTATTGTTGCTTAATGGTCGAGATTGTCAGGGAACTTTCTCTCATTGAACATTTGGTCAAAAATCGGGTATCCCTCATGAAGCGTATACGGTTTGGCTAAGCTATGGTTCCAAAGACGGATAATATACATGTTACCAAGGCTCCACAAAAAATCCTGGTCAGTGGTAAATTCTTGTAATATTTTAAAAATCAGACTATCAAAAATATCCTGAAACAATGAATCGTTGAGTTGAAAATCAAGGATTGACATCTCTGCCGAAAATTTCATGGTCGCGATAACTTGAAACGGATGTTGACGAAAATCATCTAAGTCTACTTGATTAAAAAGACGGGTGATTGATTCTGTGAGCATCACCTCTAGCAGGGCATATTTATCAACAAAGTGCCTGTAAAAGGTGTTGCGATTGATATTGGCGGCCTCACAGATTTGTTTGATCGTTAATTTGGAAAAAGGGACGGTTACGAATAGTGCAGCCGCTGTTTCCATGATGTGGTTGTGCATTAAGTCGTAATTTTTATTAGCCATTGGAATTGAAAATGAGACACTTTCTTAAATTTGTCACTCTAAGGGACAGTATAACAATTTTATCCCTTTCATAATATACTTATCACGATTAAAATATAGACAATGATTCATTAAAAGGAGGAGCATCATGCTCAAACGTCTAGGGGAATGGATTTATGAAAATAAGTTCAAAACTTTCCTGGTTTGGTTGGTTGCCGTGGCTGTTTTAATTGGTGGGGCCGTGGGACTTGGTTCTCACTACACCACGAATTTAACAATTACTGGTATTCCATCAACCAACATTCAAAGTACTCTTGAAAAAGAGTTTAAGATGAACCCGAATAGCGGAACCATGAAGGCCGTTATTCAGAATAAGAAGACTGGTGTTGCTGACGACAATACGAAGACCGAAGTGGCTGCTGCTATCGATCAGCTACAAAAGAAGTATTCTTCAGACATTAAGTCGATTTCAAACCCCTATACAACGGGAGTGATTAGTGCTGATAAGACGACGACATATGTTGATATCACCTTTAAGGCCGATTCAACCAACGTTTCTCAAGACGCCATCGACGGTGTGAAGGAGACCTTTAACGACAAGGTGAAGAGTTCCACCACCAAAGTTGCCTTTACCGGATCAGTAAAGGTTACTCCGATGGAATTGGGAGGCAAGTCCGAATTAATTGGAATTGCGATTGCCTTCGTCCTCTTGTTAGTCTTGTTCCGGTCCTTTGTGACGGCTGGAATGCCAATTATTTCAGCGCTTGTCGGCTTAATTTCCGGGATATTATTGATTACTATCGGAACAAACGTCATTACATTAGCCAGTGTTAGTCAAACGTTGGCAGTGATGTTGTCATTGGCGGTCGGTATTGACTACTCACTCTTTATCTTGAACCGGTATCGGACTGATTTGGCTGATACCAATGGCGATAAGAAGACGGCGCTTGGTTTGGCCCTGTCTGAGGCTGGTAGTTCAGTTATTTTCGCTGGTGTGACAGTGATTATTGCCGTTTGTGGTTTGGCCTTTGCGGGGATTGAGTTTGTAACAACGATGGGCTTGGCAACCGCTGCCGCCGTTGCTGTGGCAGTTGTTTCAGCATTGACATTCTTGCCAGCCTTGATTGCCGTTTGTGCGAAGTTCGTTAAGCCCAATAATAAGACTGTTGACCATATGGCTCAGCACCCATCCAAGATTACAAAATTGATTACTGGCCACCCTTGGACAGTTTCAATTCTAGCAATCTTGGCCTTGGCTGCAATTGCCCTACCAGCGCAAAACATGCGCTTGGGAATGCCTTATAACGGCTCACTGCCTGATAATCGAACAGAGCGTCAGGCCTATGACATGATTTCTGATAAGTTTGGGGAGGGAGTTAACTCACCTTTGATTGCTGTCGTTAAGCTGGATACTGATAAGGGTCAAGCGAACAACGAAGCGAACTTGGTCAAGATTGCTAAACATATTAGCGATCTGAATGGGGTCAAGATGATGACCCCATTGACGGTAGACCAGCAAAAGGCGGCAACATTGCAGACGCAATTGACCCAAGAAGCTCAGCAAAAGATGATGGCCCAAGCCCAAGCAACAGGCCAGGCACCAACCCAAGCTCAACAGGATCAAGCTGCTGCACAAATTAAGCAAGCGATTATTGCTCAGGCATCTAAGCCTTACCAAGTTAGTGCTGATGGCAAGTATGCCATGATGGTCGTGATTCCAACTAAGGGATCAGCGGCTAAGCAAACGACTGATTTGGTGAATAAGATCAAGGATTACTCTGCCACCACGGAGTCAAAGTACTCTGCGCAGATTACCATGACAGGAATTAATGCCGTGAACTTGGATATCACCAAGAAGCTTAACGATGCCACACCACTCTTTGCGTTTACGATTATTGTTTTGGCTTTCATCTTATTAATGGTTGTTTTCCGTTCATTTATCGTGCCTGCGGTGGCCATGGTTGGCTTTGGTTTGTCATTGTTGGCATCCTTTGGCTTTACAACGTTGGTCATCCAAGAAGGCTTTATGAAGGGACTCTTCGGTGTTGCTAAGGGGGCACCAATTATTTCTTTCTTGCCAATCATTGCAACGGCCTTGATTTTCGGTCTGGCAATGGATTATGAGGTCTTTATGGTCTCACGTGCCCGGGAAGAATATGCAAAGACCGGTGATAACGACCGGGCAGTGACGGTGGCGATGCAGTCATCAGGTCCAATCGTTGTGACGGCCGCATTGATTATGATTGCTGTCTTCGGGTCATTTGCTTTGGATCCTGACCCAACAATCAAATCAGTTGGTTTGGCACTTTCATTTGGAATTTTCTTTGATGCCTTTATCGTCCGTTTGCTCTTTGTGCCAGCCATGATGAAAATCTTTGGTAAGTGGAACTGGGTTTTCCCAGGTAACAAGCACAAGTAAGAATTTCTGATTTTTCTGCTTAAAAATTAGTAATGCTCAGAAGCCAGTCCTTAAGGACTGGTTTTTTTGACTGCCATTTGCTGCGAACAACAGCCACACTGTGGCCGAGTTCGTGATCTCTGTTAGTAGAAGGTGAGAGACGAGCATCAAAAAAATAATCTTAGTTATTTGATTGTTATTGTCAACGGATGACTTTGCTGAGCCTATCAAGAAAACGATTTTTTGAAGAGTGAATTTTTTTAGTGGGCATGTCAGATAGTGACTAATATTGGTTGTATTGGTGGCAACTGACAAGTTGGTCAGACACTTCTGAGGTAACCAGCGGAACAATTTGAGCAATTTTTTGACCAGTGAAAGCAAAGAAAAAGCTTGCGCAAATCATGTCACCTTGGTATACTATTATGGTCGTAAAGATATACGGGAGTGTAGCGAAGTCTGGCTAAACGCGACGGACTGTAACTCCGTTCCTTCGGGTTCGTAGGTTCGAATCCTACCGCTCCCATTGCTGCCCTTGTGACAGCCACTGCTTAACGACTGCCCCTTGGCCAAGTGGTAAGGCAGAGGTTTTTGGTACCTCCATGCGCTGGTTCGATCCCAGCAGGGGCAATCATGATCAAAAGGACTAACAAGAAGACTCTTGTTAGTCCTTTTTGTATGGACCAATCATTATGGTTATTTAGCGGTAGTCGGTTGATGAAGGGCGATTAGCTAGACTACTGACGCCTTATTTTCGATGCAAAAAGTTTTTGACATGGTGAACGGAGAAAATGTTAAAAAGAATTGCTAGAAAATTTGACGGTGTCTCGTTATATTGTAAACAAAGGAGATTAGTATAGCATGTTAATTGGTAAAAAAATAAAGATGGTACGAGAGTCTGCGAAGATGACTCAAGAGCAATTAGGAGAACAGTTACATTTAACCAGGCAAACGATCTCGAATTGGGAAAATGGGAAAAGTTATCCAGGAATAGCCGAAATTGTGGCAATTAGTAATCAGTTTGCCGTTTCTTTGGATGAATTATTGAAAGAGGATATGGAATTGATTCAACATTATGAAGTGATTGACAGTC
Source organism: Fructobacillus americanaquae (assembly GCF_024029775.1). Taxonomy (GTDB): domain Bacteria; phylum Bacillota; class Bacilli; order Lactobacillales; family Lactobacillaceae; genus Fructobacillus; species Fructobacillus americanaquae. The sequence goes on along the minus strand of NZ_CP097122.1, from coordinate 585,898 downwards.
AGTTTAATCGGCAAAAGAAACTGTATGCCGTTTCCTATATTGTTAATATTATTTTTCTGGGGCTTTTAGTGATGAACAACTATTTTCAATTGGCAACGGCAATTCGCATTGGATTAATGATTATGGGAATTTCAGCTATTGTAGCGATGTACACAACAATTAAACATCCGGTCAATCTGTTAAAAAACCGTTGGGCTTTGGTACTGATTCTAATTGCACTATTGTACTTTTTTAGCTTTTGGGTCTTTAAGAATTTACATGGAAGTCCTAGCTATCAGTTAGGTCTGATTTGTGGTGCTGCTGTTCGTATTTTTGTTCTCACTAGTAGTATCTATTTTTTGCCGCAGCCTCCTCTTGGAGATAAAAGAAAAGCTTAAATAGGCTTTGCAGGGGGTATGCTATTTTTAGTTACTTAATACTGATTTCTAAATTAAATCATTAATTTAGGCCTACTTGCAACAAACAGCTAAAAAACGGCCTGACGTCATTGTCAGGCCGTTTTTTTAGTCTAGGTATTGTTTGTATTGTTCGATTTCTTTTGGTTTCAAGGAAACACGAATGGTTGTCCCGGATTCGTTGAAGTCTTGCGCTAAAAGGGCATGCTTGTCTAAGATTTCAGCCACAATTTTTGAGTCTGCAAAGGGCACGTGGAGGCTGACTTCAGCCATGTCGGCAAAGAGCGTCTTCTTAATAAGCGTCAAAACCTCGTCTTGCGAAGTTCGGTCTCGGGCAGAAATGGTAATCGACTGATCACCATCGACTAGTGGAAAGGCCATTTCGGCTACATCCGCCTTGTTATAGATGGTAATCATCGGCTTATCTGTGATGCCCAGACGGGTCAGTGTTTCCTTTGTTGTCGTCATCATGTCTTGATAATGGGCGTCAGAAATATCGACTACTTGCAAGAGTAAATCGGCTTGAGCGGCTTCTTGCAAAGTTGACTCAAAGGCAGCGACCAAGTGGTGGGGTAACTTGGAAACAAAACCAACGGTATCTGAAAGCAGGAATTGTGTCTTATCGGGGAGTGTCAACTGGCGGATGGTGGTGTTTAGGGTGGCAAAGAGCATGTCTTTTTCGAAAACTTGCTTGCTTTGGTCACTACCGGCGCCTTGGCCGAAACGGGCTAAGAGTTGGTTCATTAATGTTGATTTACCGGCATTGGTATAACCAACCAGGGCAACAGTTGGTAGTTCTGATTCCTGCCGTTGCTTGGCTTGTGTTGAGGCATCCTTTTGTAATTCTGCCAACTCCTTCTTGATGGCGACCATTTCGTTGGTCAGTCGCCGACGGGATTGTTCAAGCTTTGTTTCACCGGAACCACGGCTTGTAAAACCGGCTCCACCGGCCCCAGTTTGCTGGTCTAATGAAACAGACATTGAAGTCCGTAACCGGGGGAGCTGATATTGTAGGCGGGCTAGTTGAACTTGCAGTTTAGCCACCTTAGTTTGAGCTCGTTCGGCAAAAATATCAAGGATTAAGCCAGTCCGGTCAACAACTGTTGCACCAGTTTCGGCTTCTAAATTTCTGATTTGTGATGGGGATAACTCATCATTGGTGACGATTAAATCAGCCTCATAGGTTTCAACAGCCATCTTGAGCTCATCTACCTTACCCTTACCGAAGTAAGTAGCTGGATTGGGACGGTCCAAGGATTGGAGAAAGGTTTCAACTGGTTGTAAGTTATTGGCTAAGGCCAAGTTTTCCAACTCTGTTAACTCATATTCTAGGTTTTGTTTTTGATCTGTGCGCAGGCCGGCCAAAAGGACAGGTCGGCTTGGTTTTTGTGATGTTTCTTTAAAGGTTTTAGGCATACACAGGCCTTTCTGTGAAATAAAACCGCCCTGTTTTCAGTAGCGGTCTGGGAATAATCGAATAAGAAATGTTTTAGTCAAAAATGGTCGTGATGTCGTTGAAGGCCAAAATATCGGCACCTTCATCGCTTAGGCGCAGGTGCATGACGGCACCGTTATGCACCGATTGGGCAGCCATTTCAGGGTGACCAAAGTAATCGGCGATTGCCCGAATTGTTGTCCCATGGGAAACAAGCAGAACCTTATCGCCGTCTTGGTGGCGACTTTTAAGGTCTTGAAAGCCAACCTCAATGCGGTTGACAAATTCTTGGTAGGATTCGGCTAGGTGGTAGGGGTCTGCATCATGGAAAATATCCATTACAGCCGGCATACCGAGGTCTTCAACCATGTCGGCATAAGCATTATAGACTTTTGGAACCCGAGCATTCAGGTCAGTTAATGTAACCTGAGAGTCGCGTCCTTCATAAGAACCAAAATTTTCTTCACGGAAGTTGGGCAGAGTAGTTGGCTCAACTGGTGACTGTGCTTGATTTTCACTCAAGGCATAGCGAGCAGTGTGGATAGCCCGTGTTAAATCAGAAGAGTAAGCACCATCAAAGTGAATCTTGGCGAGGCGTTGACCGGCTTTGTGTCCATCTTGGATGCCAGCATCCGTTAACGGTGCGTCGGAAAATCCTTGGAAACGGCGTAAAAGGTTAAAGTAAGTTTGGCCGTGGCGGACCATATAAACATCAATTCCTGCCATGAAATAAGACTCCTTCAAATCTATTTTTTCTTCTTTTGTTGGAAGATTTCTTGTTTCTAGTGTACCACGAAAGGCAGGTGAGCCAAATGCTTTGCTGACCTTTCGGACTGATTTTTTAATTAAAAAAGCCGGCGAAAATTCGTCGACTTTTTAAACATTATTCGGGGTCGTTATCTTTACCCTTAAGCTGAAACTTTAAGCGCTCACGGTCTTTTTCAGACATGGACGGTTTGCTTTCAGAAGTGCTTTTGTTATCCTCAACATCAGAATCTGTGTTTTCAGGTTCCGGTTTGGTTTCAAGCTCTTTGACGGCAAATTCAGGGATAAAGGCATTTTCGTAATCAAGTGCCGTAATTTGATAGTTGTCAATGCGTAAGGAGTCGCCAGTTCGGAAATCAGGATCGCGTTTCAAAACGTAACCGGTCAAGGTAACGGCCTCATCGTCGTCAAATTCCTTCACATGAATTTGGAAGTAACGTTGGAAATCGTACAAGGTCGTCTTACCAGAAACCTTGTAGCGTTGATTCCCAAGCTTTTCGATGTATTCATCGGATTCATCGTTGATTTCATCCCGAACAGAGCCAAACAGTTCTTCATAGATGTCTTTATCAGTAATGATTCCGGCTGTACCACCGTATTCATCGACGACCACGGCAATTGGCGACCGTTTAATGGTCATTTCATCCATGACATCGTGTAGGTCCATGTTTTCAGGGACGGCAGGAATGTCACGCATAATCTGAGCAACGGGGTTTTTCCCAGAAATTCGATTTTGGCGAACAAGGTCGTAGTTAAAAACATAACCTAAAACCTTGTCTTTATCGTTGTCAGCGACAACTGGGAAACGAGAGTGACGCTTTTGCAAATACTCATCTAGCCCCTTGGCAATCGTGTCATGAACATCGATAACATCCATTGATGTGCGATCGATCATGACGTCAGCAGCGACCTTATCATTCATTTCAAAGGCTCGTTGCATAAAGGTCAAATCTTCGGTATCCAATTCACCAGCTTCAGCAGCACTCTTTGACAAGGAAAGAATTTCCGTCTGTGAATAGATATCATCATCATTAGTGACCTGGAAACCAATCAAATGGGTTAACCAATTTGATAAGTGATCTAGAATCCAAATGAATGGGAAGAGGGCAACATGAAAGAAGCGGACTGGACGCACAATTAACAACAAGACCTTGATTGGTTCTTGAATGGCAATGTTTTTTGGCACCAAGTCGGTGAAGACGGCGTGAATAATCGTAAAGATAACGATGGCCGCAACAGAAGCGACAGGCTTGGCATAGTCAGCTGGCAGGATATGGGTTGCTAAAATCAAATCGGCAACGGTTTCCTCACCAATCCAACCTAAAATCAATGATGTTAATGTAATTCCGACTTGAGCAGTCGATAAGAACTCCGTTAGGTGTGACACCATATGAATGGCGTGTGCAATGTTTTTTGATGGCTTTTCGCGATCGGCCTGAAGGGCCTCCAAGGCAGACAAACGCACCTTAACAAGAGAATATTCCGTTAGTGTAAACAAAACCGCCAACAACAAAATAAAGATGATGACGAACGCATTCAACAAGAACGAGGGACCAGAATCCACAGTTATTACCTCACTTATATAATTTAGATATTTCCTCCATTATAGCAAACTTTATGAAGCAAAGAAGATAATCTTTATTAACGTTAGAATTGGTCTAGTGTTCTCGCCCAGACTGATTTCACAAGCGAAATTCTTGGTGTTGAACAAAAAAAGGCGTTAATATGGGCTCAAGTAAACGTATGTGTCGGAACAAAAGTGATTAGATTGCACTTTCAAAAAGGCAGTGAATATTGTGAATTAAAAAATATGCAAAATCAAAAGCCTATTAGAAAGGCCTTCGGGCGAACAAATGTTTGTGCGGACAGTTTTAGGCCTTGAACTCTAAGGGAAATCGGCTAAACTAGTAATTAGCTCAATTGCTTGTTAGTGTTTGTAAATGCGGGTGCGACAGGGAATTGCTTGAAAAATATAAAAGAAAGTGGGAGCAAAAAGTATGGCTCAAGTAACGGTCTTTACCAAAAATAATTGTGTACAGTGCAAAATGACAAAACGCTACCTCGACAGCATGGGGGTTGGCTACGAAGAAATTAATATCGAAGAACAACCAGAGTATCTTGCTCAATTGAAGGATGCTGGTTTTAAGCAGACACCCGTTGTTCAAATTGCTGGTCAGGAAGCCTTCTCTGGTTTTCAGCCTGATGCCTTGAAGTCTTTGACGGCCTAAGTTTTTTAGCGTCACGAATTTTTTCCGCTTAGTCCTGATTGGTCTATGCGGAATTTTTCTTCTTACAGAGGAAACGAACAAATTATAAAAAACGAGGAGAATTATATGTCATTATTGGACCTTGACCTCACCCAGGTCACCTATTTTGATTTAAATAACGAAATCAATATTCCAAAGGACAACCAGATTCAGTTGAACAAGGATCAGGAAGCTTTGGCAGCCTTTATGAAGGAAAATGTTGAACCAAACTTAAAACGGTTTGACTCTGTTAAAGCTCATTATGACTGGTTGATTGAAAACGACTTTTTGGATAAGGACCTGGTCAAAAAATATGACATGGCCTTCATCAATAAGATGTATGCCTTCTTAGAGGAACAAGACTTCCACTTTAGTTCCTTTATGGCGGCCTTTAAGTTCTACAACCAATATGCACAAAAGACGAATGATAAGGCTTACTACGTTGAGTCTTACTTAGACCGCGTGGCCTTGAATGCTTTGTTTTATGCTAACGGCGACGAGGACTTAGCAATGGCCTTGGCCAACGAAATGATTCACCAACGCTACCAACCAGCAACACCATCATTCTTGAATGCTGGTCGTGCTCGTCGAGGTGAATTGGTTTCTTGTTTCGTTTTGCAAACAAGCGATGACATGAACTCTATCGGCCGAACAATCAATTCTGCTTTGCAGTTATCAAAGATGGGTGGGGGAGTTGGCATTAACTTGTCAAACCTTCGTGAAGCCGGCGCGCCAGTAATGGGCATTGCAAATTCTGCTGGTGGTATTGTGCCAGTGATGAAGTTATTGGAAGATTCCTTTACTTTTTCATCACAGGTTGGGGCCCGTCAGGGAGCCGGAGTTGTTTATCTGAACATCTTCCACCCTGATTTGATGACCTTCTTGGCAACCAAGAAGGAAAACGCCGACGAAAAAGTCCGCGTGAAGACCCTATCATTGGGCTTAATTGTGCCCGATAAGTACTACGACTTGATTGAAAAGGGCCAAGAAATGGCCTTGTTCTCACCAGTTGATGTCGAACGTGAGTACGGCATGCCATTCAATTATGTTGATATTACAGCTGAATATGACAACATGTTGAAGAACGACAAGATCACGAAGAAGATGATTCCTGCCCGGACGGTTGAAGAAGAAATTTCAAAGCTTCAGCAAGAATCTGGTTATCCTTACATCATTAATATCGATACAGTTAACCGCGCCAATCCAGTTGCCGGAAAGGTCATTTCATCCAACCTTTGTTCTGAAATTTTGCAGGTGCAAACACCTTCAACCATTGACGATGAACAAGAATATACAACGTTAGGTGAAGATATCTCATGTAACTTGGGTTCAATCAACATCGTCAATATGATGAAAACGGACGATTTCGCCGGCTCTGTTGATGCGATGATCCGAGCTTTGTCCTTTGTTTCCGAGCAGTCTGATTTGAATGTGGTCCCATCCGTGCAAAATGGTAACCAACAAAACCACGCTGTTGGTTTGGGCGCCATGGGTCTGGCAGCCTTCTTTGCTCAGAACAAGATGATGTATGGTGACGAAGAATCTCTGGACTTTACCAAGGTCTTCTTCATGACATTAAACTTCTATTCATTGAAGGCTTCGATGAATATTGCCTTGGACCGCCAAGAAAGCTTTAAAGACTTTGATAAATCAGCATATGCTGACGGCACATACTTTGAAAAGTATGTAGGTCAAGATTGGGGTCCAAAAACGGATAAGGTGAAAGCCTTGTTTGCCAATCTTCCCGTGCCAACGAAGGAAGATTGGGTGGAATTGCGTGATCAAGTTCAAAAGAACGGCTTGTACAACGCTTACCGTCACGCGGTAGCACCAACTGGTTCAATCTCATACGTTAATAACACCACGGCCTCTTTGTTGCCAATCGTTAACAAAATTGAGGAACGACAGGAAGGAATGATTGGGAAGGTTTACTATCCAGCACCTGGCCTGTCAAATGAGACGTTACCTTACTATGTTTCTGCCTATGACACGAACATGAAAAAGGTAATTGATATCTATGCAGCCGCTCAGCCTCACGTCGACCAGGGAATGTCTTTGACATTCTTTATGCGTTCAACCATTCCGGAAGGCCTGTATGACTGGAAGAATGGTCGAACAGAAAAGATGACCACGCGCGATTTGTCCAAGTTGCGTAATTATGCGTACAAGCAGGGAATCAAGTCTTTGTATTATGTCCGAACATATACGGATGATAACCAAGAGGCTGGCATCAACGAATGTGAATCTTGCTCAATTTAATGACGGTTTAATTCTAATTGGATACGCTTACAAGAATTTAAGCTAGAAAATTTTTCTAGCAAAATGCGATTGTGAATAAGTGTTCAATTGTTGGCCTGGTCTTGTTTACCGGGTTCACAAATGATTGAGCACTGCTCAGTCGTACATATTTAGGGGTTGACGGCTGTCAACCCAGCTGTTAAATTGAATACGTTGCATGGGCTTTGTTCAAAAATTATCAAATAATTCTGATTCAAAGCTCTGACAAGCAGCCTATGCTGTTTAGAAAGGAAAGGTCGATGGCAACATACCGACTCTTATATGCCAGCATTGAGGGTAATACCCAGTCGTTTATTAATAAACTGCAAGCAGTTGCTGAAGAAAAGGGTGACGCGATTGACGCGAAAGTGGTTGGTGATGAAACCGATTATGAAGAGGAACACCAACCTTTTGTAGCAATTGTACCAACCTACTTGACGGGCGGGACTGGCACCGGTCCTGCGGTTGTTGAAATCTTTACGAATGCCCTAGCGGACTATATTGATTTTAAAGACAATGCTACCCTGATAAAGGGAGTAGTTGGATCGGGGAACCGTAACTTTAACGATCAATATATTTTGACCGCTAAGCGCTACGCTAAAACGTATCAGGTGCCGGTGATTGGAGACTACGAGTTACGTGGGACTTCTTATGACGCAGAAAAAATTTACCAAAGCATCACGGAAACATTAGGAGAATAACATGGTTGAACACGTGAATAACGGCTCATATACTGCCATTAACTGGAACGATATTGAAGACGCCTTGGACAAAGCTACCTGGGAAAAGTTGACCCAACAATTCTGGTTAGACACCCGTGTCCCAATTTCAAACGACTTGCGCAACTGGCGTGGTGATTTGAATGATACGGAACGCCGGGTTTACAACTTGGTCTTCGGTGGTTTGACAACCTTGGATACTTTACAGTCACAAGATGGAATGGCTTCATTGCGTCGCGATGCTGTTAACCAAAAAGAAGAAGCGGTTTTGAACAATATCCAATTTATGGAATCTGTTCATGCTAAGTCATATTCTTCTATCTTTGAAACGTTGAACGATAAGTCTGAAATCGATGCGACCTTTGAATGGGCTGATCACGATGAATTTTTGCAGTACAAGGCCAACAAGATTAATGATGTTTACCAAAATGGCACACCATTGCAAAAGAAGGTTGCTTCGGTCTTCTTGGAAACTTTCTTGTTCTATTCAGGTTTCTACACGCCTTTGTACTACTTGGGCCACAACCGCATGCTCAACGTTGCCGAAATTATTAAGCTGATTTTGCGTGATGAGTCTGTTCATGGTACTTACATCGGTTACAAGTTCCAAATCGGCTTTAATAAGCTTTCAGAAGCGGAGCAAGAGGAGATGAAGACTTGGATGTATGACTTGTTGTATGACTTGTACGACAACGAAGAAAAGGTTACTCACGAAATTTACGATCAAATTGGTTGGAGCGACGACGTTTTGGTTTTCTTGCGCTATAACGCGAACAAGGCCTTGATGAACTTAGGACAGGAACCGTTGTTCCCAGACAACGCTGACCAGGTTAATCCGGTTGTTATGAATGGTATTTCAACTTCAACATCAAACCACGACTTTTTCTCAGGGGTTGGGAATGGTTACTTGTTGGGACAAGTCGAGGCCATGTCTGACGAGGATTACAAGGAAGACTAAACTGCTAATAAAATAGAATGCCTACTGCTTTGTGCAGTAGGCATTTTTTGTTTGGCGGAAAGCTGATTTTTTAGTTGGTCATGTTTGAATGACAAATAAAAAAGACTCAGTCACTACTGACCGAGCCTGTTCAATGTTAAATTTCTTGTTCCTTGAAACGCCAAAAGCTTTTTTTCAATGTTGTTGCAACTGCCGGATAAAGGCTAGCACAGAGGACGACCCAAGCGTAAGCCAATAGGTAGCCGGCAACGACGTCTGAAACAAATTGCGAAGAAAAATAAAGTCGTGAGAGCATCACCATCAGCGCAAGAGTAATTAAAAGCCAGTCAAGCAAAATTCGTAAAATCATCGAATTAATGTTTGGTGTTACCAACAAGAACAGGATAAAAACGATTGACCAAATGGCAACGACGTGCTGTGACGGAAATGAGTAGCCGGTATCTGTTAAGAGATGACCAACGGGCCGCGGTGCATGAATCAAGAACTTGATGATTTGGGCTAAAATCACTTGACCAAAGGCGGTAAAGATTACCCAAAATGCTGGAATTTTTAAGTTTGCCAATAGTAAGACGCTTGCTAAGAGAACGGCATAAATTAGACACATGAGTGGGGAACCTAAGAAGGTTGCAGCCGACATAATGGCATTACCGAAACTCGTTTGAATCCCAGTCATAAAGAAGCGAACTGATTCATTCATTTCAGACAAAAAAGACGCATTGGTGCCAATTAAAACGGCCAGAACGATAAAGAGCAGGGCGGCAAAGACTGCTCGGCGGCGTTGTTTATTTTCGACGGAAATAATCATAGGTTTGGTCTCCAAAAAAGTGATTGCTCAACACTTAGTATAAGCATGGACACCAGGCAAGACAAGGAGTTTTCTTCAGATTTATGAAAAAATAAAGAAAAAAACTAGCTGAATGCTAGTTTTCCTTACTTAGTGCTTGTGTTAGGGATTTCAGTTGTCTTTCCCTTAGCCCATTGTTGCAATTGAGCAACAGCAGCCTGACGCTTCTTCTTAGAAGAGTCGTGTCCGACCTTACGGCCGCGGGCAAATGAATTCAATGGTGTCTTAACTGCCATGGTGTAACTCCTTATATTAGATAAAATAAATGTATCGTACAGAAAACAATTATACCTGATAAGAGATTGGTTTTCAAGTGCTATAATAATGGTTATGGAGAATTGGAATCAAACGACAATCAATGCCTTTCGCAAAGACTTGCTTGCCTGGTATGACCAAGAAGGTCGAGCGGCTTTGCCTTGGCGACAAAACACAGATCCTTATCGAATTTTAGTTTCGGAGTTAATGCTCCAACAGACCAGAGTGGATACGGTCATTACCTATTTTAACCGCTTTATGGAAGCTTTGCCAACGGTCGCTGATTTGGCTGCTGCCGATGAAGATTTAGTGTTAAAACTTTGGGAAGGGCTCGGCTATTACTCTCGGGCTAGAAACCTGCATAAGGCGGCTAAGTATGTAGTTAATGACTTGCAGGGCCAATGGCCAGAGTCATCCGACGACCTTCAGAATTTACCTGGGGTTGGCCCTTACACAGCGGCAGCGATTGCCTCAATTGCCTTTGATCAGGTAGTGCCAGCCATTGACGGAAACTTTTTTCGAGTTTTTTCCCGGTTGCTGAAGATTGATGATGATATTGCTCAACCAAAAACCCGCAAGGTTTTTTATCAAGCAATTGAACCAATCGTTGACCCAGAAAGGCCTGGTGACTTTAATCAGGCAATTATGGACTTGGGTACAACTTATATGAAAACGGATAATCCGGACACCCTGCATTCGCCTGTCAAAAAGTATAATGCGGCCTTTCGTGATGGGGTTGAGGACCAGTATCCGGTCAAAACAAAAAAGAAAAAGCCGTTGCGACAAATTTATCAAGCTCAAGTGGCCTATGATGCTCAGGGCCGATTGTTGTATGAACACCGACCAAAAACTGGTCTGCTCGCTAATTTTTGGACCTTGCCACTGAAGCAAGTTGAATCAATCGAAGAATTAGCAGGGAAGCAGCTGACCTTAAAACCGGTTGTGCACGTCTTTTCCCACCGACGCTGGGAAATTTGGTTAGTCGATCTGCCAGTTAAAAAGCAGCAAAACCTACCCATCAACATGGCTTTTCTCTCGCCAGTAGAGCAAGAGGCACTAGCCTTGCCAAAGGTACAATATAAACTATTAGATCAATTAAGGGAGATTGATGATGTTTCCAAATGATAAATTAAAGACCATCTTTTTTTGGACAATCGAGGCACTGGCCTTAGCCTGCTTAATTTTCTTAGTCTTTCGTTTTGACTTTTTAATGCATCCGATTGCAGTCTTTACCAACACGGTTTTTATGCCGTTATTGGTCGCTGGCTTCTTTTACTATGTTTTGAAGCCAATTTTAAAGCTAATTGAAAAAATCAGAATCAAAAACTGGCAGATGCCCCGATTTTTGGCAGTCTGGATTACTTTTGCCCTGTTCTTATTTGTTATTGGTGGGGCCTTCATTATTTTTGTTCCACTGATTTTAAATGAAATCACGAATATGATTAATGCCATTCCTTCATTTATCAGGCATGTACAGGATCTGGTGAATGAGATGGTCAAGGAGCCTTGGTTTAAACGCATGAATATCTCGGTTTCAGATACTGATATTAGGACATCTGTAACCAAATATGGGACTTCGGTTCTCTCAATTACTGCTGGGACTCTTCAAGCAGTGATTGCGGGAGCGACTTCTTTTACTATCAATGTTTTGCTGGTACCGATCATCCTCTTTTATATGCTAAACGATGCGGATCACTTTTTGCCAACGGTCAAAAATTTCTTCCCGAAGAGCAAGGCGCAGGATGTCTTTGAACTCGGTGGACAACTTGATAAGACTATTGAACGCTATATTTCAGGTCAGGCCATTCAGATGGTCTTTGTTGGTTTTGCGATGAGTATTGGTTACTGGATGACCGGCTTGCCATATATTTGGCTTCTTGGTTTTATTGCCGGAGTAGCGAATATTGTTCCTTATGTGGGACCCTTTATTGGGGTTGTGCCGGCCATCTTTGTTGCTCTGTCACTTTCTTGGAAGATGGTCATTGGAATCGTGATTACGATGGCGATTGTCCAGCAGGTTAACGGTTCAATCATTTATCCGGCCCTAATTGGTAAGAGTTTGAAGATGCATCCGCTGACGGTGATGCTGCTCTTGCTAGGGGCAGGAAACCTTTGGGGAATTGTTGGTATGATTATTGTTGTGCCGGTCTATGCCATTGTTCGAACGATTATCCTGTATGCTTATAAATTGCATCTGACGCAACGAAAAGAGCAGTCGGTTTCGGAATTAACGAAGAAGACATTTGATGAATAGTTATTGAAAAATCAGCGCCACAGACTTTGTCTGTGGCGCTTTTTGAAAGGGCGAGATTTCTGGTTATTCTCAGTAGTCGTGCTTTTGAAAAAGTAATGTTTTTTCTAAAGTTTTACTTGACGATGAGAAAGAAATCCAGTATTATTAAATGGTTGCCAAAGCGTCTGTCGGTTGTTTAAGACCGGGAGTTAGCCTGGTAAGTCAAGATTTGCGGATGTGGCGGAATTGGCAGACGCGCTGGATTTAGGTTCCAGTGGAGTAATCCGTGCAGGTTCGATTCCTGTCATCCGTATCACAATATTTAAAAAAATATTGTTGAAGTATTCAAAATATTTTGATATGATATTTAGGTACTGATTTTGCCGACTTAGCTCAGTTGATAGAGCACCTCACTAGTAATGAGGGGGTCAGCGGTTTGAGTCCGCTAGTCGGCATTTATGCCATTTATTGGTTCTTTTGTTAAACCGCTATTTAATCGCATGGACGTGATTAAATAGCGGTTTTTGCTTGCTTTTGGTTAATATTAAATTACTAGTGACTCTTAGAAGTTCATGACACTTGCATGACAGTTTTACTGATAAATAAGTTTTTTGTACTGTTAGTGGGCGTCAAGATTGCAGAACACGAGTTTTTAAGAAGACAGGACGCCAAGTGTCCTGTCTTCTTTTCGTGACTTTTTTCATGACAAAGTAGCCACTAACTGTTTCTATCTCGCACGGGCTGGTCGTTTTAGTTGCTCGATTTTTCAAAGGCGACTTTTTCAGAGGATAATTTTTAAATTTGATACAACGTATTTTGAACCATTTAAGATGAAAAGGAATAGGTAAATCACTTTTAATCTTAATAAGCTTAGTATGCTCAGTTTTTCGTTTTTTGTGTCACTTTTTACTTTACATTAACGGACTTTGGTGTATACTGAGGGCAATCAAATTTAAAGGAGGAACATTCTATGTCATTCGAAGAAAAATTTGATGCAACAAAGGATAAGTTGGAAGGTGAGGCAAAAAAAGCCGAAGGCAAGGCAAAGGATTTTGCAGCCGATGCTAAAGATGCCACCAAAGATTTTGCCGATAAAACCAAGAATGCTTTTAAAAAGTAGCTAGCAGACCTGGTATGAGTCCGGTAGCGATTTTAGGCAAGACGTTGTGAAACGTCTTGCCTTTTTTGTACAATGAATTTTCCTTGTGGTCGTTGGATAGTGTTATTGGGTAAATGGGTCAAAAGAAAAAAGCCTTTACTAAGACAGTCAAAGGCTTTTGCTTATTTCAATGTGACCAGTTGGCTCATAACAAGTGTTACCAGAGCTGGAATGAGGATGGCTAACCCAGCCAAGACGGGAACTGTTGCACTGATTAACAGCGCTCCTAGGAAGAAAGTGAAGATGACCGTGGCGATATCAATGGCTGTTTGTGCCATCTTAGTGTTGCCACGGAAGAGACTTTCATAAAGGGCTTCGTAGAGTGTCCGGAAGTTTCCGGTCATCATCAGTGGCATAAATGGGGCCCCCTTGAGTTTGCGAAATTCTTGTAATTCGGCCGCAGCGGCAAAGGAAAGAATCGAAGTGCCAACGAGGTTGGGAACGTGCTTCTGCAGAATGGCAGACAGCACCAGGATGGCCGCCATATACCAAAGGACAAAGCGCCGTTCGGTTGTCTTACTGGCCCCTTTATTTTCTAGTATATGTTGAAGCACCTTGATTAAGAGAGTGCCAACACCAAAAGCAAGCAGTGAAATCAGGTAGTGACTGGCAGTTGACAAATGCATTTTGCCCAAGTTAATCCCAAGCAGGATTAAGTTTCCGGTTTGGAGACCAGCAAAGACTTCACCGTGGATTAAATAAGAATAGGCATCCAGCGATCCGGCGGTGAAGGTTAAGAGACTTCCAAAGAGGAGTCGTTCATGTGATGGAAATAAATTTTTAGACAAATCCGTCACCTCCAATACGGATACTATTGTACTGCAATTTGTCTTGTTTGCGTGGGTGAAATCGTTGATTTTCAAGGATTATGAGTAATCTTTCAGTTGCTTTTGCAGACGTTTAAAAAAAGAATTGTTCTAATGAATATACTCTAATCAACTTAGAATATTTAGGAGAGACCCAGAATATGAAGCATCGGATGCGGACAGCCGGTTTGAATAAATCAATTGCGGCTCGAACATCCGGTCTGAAAATTCGGGTGGTTAAGCAGGCCTTGCTTCTAGGTTATGGAACTCGGTGGCGGTGCCGGCTGAGTGCCATAAAGAAGCTTTATAACAAGGTTTATAGCAAAATGACCTTTAGCTTGTTGGACTGGTTTAAGTCAAATATGATTAGCGAATCAAAACGATTTTTGGTAATTAAAAATGGGGATCGGTGACGGTAAAGTCAGGCGAACAGCGCGTTAGGCTTTTTTAGTTGAATCAATCGGGCCTAGCAGCTTTTATTAAAAAAATAAAATTGCTGTTGACAAAGAAAATAGAACGGTTTATTATACGTCTCAACAGATAAATTATAAAATACTGAGAAAAGATGAGTAAACGTTCAGCTGATTTTAACAGAGAGCCCGGTCTGGTGTAAGCGGGTATTTGAGCAAATGTTGAAGATGGTCTTTGGTGACGGTATAAGCGGTGAGTCTTGCTGATGAGCCCCTTACGGATTGACACACGTTATTGTGTTAAGAGATAGCTTCTTTAGTGTCTTAAGTGTTGGCCAATAAGCCAGCAATAGGGTGGTACCGTGCCAGGCTATTTGGCGCCCCTAGAATGACTTTGATAGTGATTCTAGGGGCGTTTTTTTGTTTTAAAAAGGAGAGTGGCGATGACGGCGAATGCAAAGAATGGGTTCTTGCACCAAAAGCAAGTATGGCAAAATCAGAAATTAAGCCAACCAGTGCAAATCTTGGTTTGGAATCTGATGCCAGCCAAGGAGAATACTGAAGAACAATTTTTGTCTCTGTTAAATGATTTGGACCAGGATGTCGAATTGACCTTTCTATATGCCTGTAGCCACCACTTCAAGACGATGCCAAAGGACGCGGTCGCCAACTGTTATGTCTGTTGGCACCAAATTCAGGACGAAAATTTCGATGGCCTGATTTTGACAGGGGCACCGGTGGAGCAGTTGCCCTTTGAGGATGTTGATTACTGGCAGGAATTTTTGACTGTCAAGGAGTGGGCCAAAGACCATGTTGATCAAACAATCAACGCCTGTTGGTCGGCTCAGGCAGCGCTGTATCAAGATTTTGGTATCAAAAAACGGCGCTTACCGGCAAAATTGTTTGGAATATATGAGGCCAAGCAGCCAACTCAAGCAATTGACACTGAAAAGTTAGGATTGACCGCTGGCCTCGCCAACTTCAAGACACCGCAGTCGCGGTATTCAGAGTCAGTGATCGACGTTGAGGGTTTGCCAGCTGATTTACAAGTCCTTTTAACCAATGACCAAGCGGGACCGCTCCTGCTACATTCGGAAGAGAGGAGACAGACCTACCTGACGGGGCATTCTGAGTACCAAGTCAAAACATTAGATGCTGAATACCGGCGCGACTTAGCTAAGCATTTGGCCATTCATGAGCCTGATAACTATTATCCAGAAGGTTATTATGACCGGGGCGAAGAGATTGAAAACACCTGGACGGCTAGTAGCCACCAACTCTATCAAAACTGGTTGAACTTGATTGTCAATAAGGAGAAAAAAGATGACCGACAAGAAATTACACTTTGAAACGTTGCAAGTCCACGCTGGCCAAACGGTTGACCCAGCAACTGGGTCACGGGCCGTGCCAATTTACCAAACAACTTCTTACGTCTTTAAGGATGCTGAACAGGCCGCCAATCGCTTTGGTTTGACGGAACCCGGCAATATTTATACCCGCTTGACCAATCCAACGACGGCAGTTGTCGATGATCGTGTGGCAGCTTTGGAAAACGCTGCAGCTGGGGTGACTTTAGCCACAGGGTCAGCTGCTATTACGGCAGCGATTCTTAACATTGCTGGCCAGGGGGATGAAGTTGTTGCTGCTAGTACTCTTTATGGTGGAACCTACGATCTTTTGGCGGTTACGCTACCAAAATTAGGAATTAAAACGACCTTCGTTGATCCAGATGATCCCCAAAACTTTGAAGAGGCGATTACGGACAAGACCAAGGCGGTGTATGTGGAAAGTATTGGAAATCCCAATATTAACTTGGTTGACTTTGAGGCCATTGGCGAAATTGCCCATCGTCACCAAATTCTCTTCATTGTCGATAACACGTTCGGCACACCCTACTTAGTTCGTCCCTTGGACCATGGTGCTGACATTGTGATTCATTCGGCTACAAAGTTTATTGGTGGTCATGGGACAACAATGGGTGGTGTCATTGTTGAAAAGGGCGACTTTGATTACAAAGCTAGTGGCAAGTATCCAGGCTTCACGAAGCCGAATGCTCAGTATAATGGATTGATCTTTGCTGATTTGGCACCGTCAGCCTTTACGACCAAGATCCGAGCAGAAAGTTTGCGAGACTTGGGGGCCACGATTAGTCCCTTCAATTCCTTCTTATTGCTACAAGGGTTGGAATCGCTTTCCTTGCGGGTTGAACGTCACGTTTCAAACGCCGAAAAGGTAGTTGATTATCTTAATAACCATCCAAAGGTGGCCTGGGTAAGGTATCCAAAATTGGCTGATAGTCCTTATCACGTTTTGGCAGAAAAATACTTCCCTAAGGGGGTCGGTTCGATTTTTACAATTGGATTGGTCGGTGGTCAAGAGGCTGGTAAGGAATTGATTAAGAACTTGAAGCTCTTTTCGCTTTTGGCGAATGTCGCCGATGCGAAGTCATTGATTATCCACCCGGCTTCCACGACTCATGCCCAATTGAATGAGGAAGAATTGCAAGCAGCCGGTGTGACGCCTGACTTGATTCGTCTCTCAATTGGCGTGGAAAATGTTGACGACCTTATCGCTGATTTGGACCAGGCCTTGGCTAAGATTTAAAGGCCTGGGTGGCGAAGAGACCTTGCTATGGTTTTAAGGGTGTACCTGGCAAATGAAAGTTCGACTGCGCTTAGATGGTTGTGCGTGCACGGTTGGTATCAACCAAAACTTCACGAGGGCGAAGAGTTTGGAAAAAATTTGTTCGTATTAAATAATTGGCATAAAGAAAGGTAAAAATTAATGGCAATTGACTGTTCTTGGCAAAAAAAGATTGAAACGATTTTGGCCCAAGCGGGTAACCGAGTTGATCATGTAACGGGTTCGATTTCGATGCCCCTGTATTTTTCGACCGCATACCGGCACGAGGGTCTGGGTAAGTCGACGGGCTATGACTATTCCCGGATGACGGAACCCACCAGAGACGTCTTAGAGAATGTCTTAGCTCAGCTGGAAAATGGGGCGAAGGCCTATGCCGTTTCCTCTGGAATGGCAGCCATTCAACTAGTCTTTAGCCAGTTTAAAAGTGATGACCACATTATTGTTTCTGACGATTTGTATGGCGGTTCCTTCCGTTTCTTTGATCTTTTAGCAAAACAATACCACCTGCGCTTCAGCAAGTGGGATGGTCAAGATTATCAAGAACTTGACCGACTTTTGGCAAATGATGGTCAGGCTGTTTGGATTGAGACCCCTTCGAACCCAACCATGAAGGTCATTGATATCAAAAAAGCGGCCGACCATGCTCATGCCGTTTCGGCTCAATTGCTCGTGGACAACACATTTTACACACCCTTGATTCAACAGCCTCTGAATCAAGGGGCTGATATCGTGGTTCATTCTGCCACGAAGTATTTGTCAGGGCATAATGATTTGTTGGCCGGTGTAGTGGTTTGTAAAACTGAAGAAACAGCTGCAGTCATTGGTCAGAACTTGATAACGACGGGCCCTAATTTGGCCCCCTTTGATTCCTGGTTGCTCTTACGGAGCCTCAAAACGCTGCCTTTGCGCCTGGCTAAGCAGGAAGACAACGCTCAGGCCTTGGTGGCAGATTTTAACCAAAGTAAATTGATTGACGAAGTCCGCTATCCTGGCCGCGGGGGCATGGTCAGCATTTATGTGAATCAATCAGTCGATATTGACCGTTTCTTGGGCGCCTTAAAGGTGGCTTCCTTTGCTGAAAGTTTGGGTGGAACGGAGACCTTGGTAACCGTTCCGGCCGTGCAAACCCATGCCGACATGACACCAGCCGAACGTGAAAAAACAGGGATTACAGAAAACCTGTTGCGAGTATCCTGTGGGATTGAAGCCAGTGCGGACTTGATTTTAGACTTCCATCAGGCCTTGACAGTTGCGATAGATACTGATGGTGGAGGTAAAGAACCGGCGGAGGACGCATCAGGCGCAGAAAAGGAGTTAATTCATGACTAAGGATGCATTTTCTGATTGGACGAAGGTCATTAAGACTACAACCAAACCCGATAAAGAAAGTGGGGCAATTAACCCAGCAATCCAGTTGTCATCGACATTCGAACAACGTGACTTTGATCATTTTGGTCACTGGGATTATGCCCGGTCAGGCAACCCAACGCGCGATGTTCTCGAGGAAAGTATTGCTGAATTGGAGCATGGCAAGCGGGGCTTTGCTTTTGCAACGGGGATGGCAGCCATTTCAACGGCCTTGTTGACGCTGAACCAGGGCGACCACGTGATTTTGACCAAGAATGTTTATGGTGGAACCTTTCGTTTGGTCACGGAAGTTTTGACCAAGTATGGGATTTCTTTTACTTTTGTGGACTTAGGAAACCCATCTGATTTGGAAGAGGATTTTCAGGATAATACTAAGGTGGTT
This sequence comes from Fructobacillus americanaquae, assembly GCF_024029775.1. GTDB lineage: Bacteria > Bacillota > Bacilli > Lactobacillales > Lactobacillaceae > Fructobacillus > Fructobacillus americanaquae. The sequence goes on along the minus strand of NZ_CP097122.1, from coordinate 567,003 downwards.
TACGTGGAAACGCCTTCAAATCCAACCCTGCAGGTCACGGATATTCGCTTAGTAGCACAAATTGCCCACGACCACGGGGCCTTGGTTTTTGCCGATAATACCTTTATGACCCCGGTCTTGCAAAAGCCATTAGACCTTAGTGCCGATTTGGTCGTCCATAGTGCTACAAAGTTCTTAGCCGGCCATAGCGATATTCTGGCAGGTTTGGTTGTTACCAAGGATGAAGAGCTGGGCAAACAAATCTACTTCCTCCAAAATGCTATGGGTGCGACGCTGGGAGTGTTTGATTCCTGGCTCTTGATGCGCGGCATTAAGACTTTGGCGGCCCGAATCGACAAGGAGTCGCAAAACGCCCTGGAACTTGCTCGCTGGCTTGAACAACAGCCCCTGGTGACAAAGGTTAATTACCCGGGCTTGGCAGCGGATGCTGGCTATGCAGTTCAAAGGAGTCAGGCCAAATCGGGCGGGGCGGTTTTGTCTTTTGATATTGGTAGCGAAGACAATGTCCGCCAGCTGGTAGCTGCATTAAAGATTCCGATTTTCTCGGTTTCTTTGGGGGCAGTGGAATCAATTATTTCTTATCCACCGAAGATGTCGCATGCCGAAATGAACGTGGACGAGCGCCATGAGCGTGGGATTACGGCTGGCTTGGTTCGCTACTCCGTTGGTTTAGAGGACATTGACGATTTGAAGGCTGATTTACACCAGGCCTTTTTAAAAATTGAAGAATGAAAGTAGACAATGAAAAGATGAGTAGCTAATCCGAATTTTTGACAGAGAGCCATGATGCTGAGAAGTGGTAGAAAAATGGTTAGGGAAGATGGTCTTGGAGTTACTGGATGGTCGAGCGCTGTTTGCGTGAGATTGCCACGGTTCACAGCCGTTATCTTGTGTGGCTCCGATGTAATTTGGGGTATTGAGTAAGTCTGGTATTAGCAGACAATTAGGGTGGTACCGTGCCAAAAGGCGCCCCTAGATTGACGTGGTTGTTGATCTAGGGGCGCTTTTTATTGCGCGGCCAGGAGTAAAGAAAACATCAGGAGAAAAGGATATGACAACAACAATTATTGGTTTCCCAAGGAGTTGATGGCATCCATTTGTACACGATGAATAAGCCAGAAATTGCTGAAAAAATCTGGGCTGCTACAAAGACGATTTTTGCGGCTAATCAACCAAAGGATAGTGGGGCGATTGAGCTTGTCCACTGAATGCAGTTCTGCGCCACTTAATACCAATTTTTTGAAAAAACAGTAAAAAAACCGCTTGCTTGTCTGGCATCAGACATGTAAGCGGTTTTTCAAGCAGAAAAAATATTTTTGATTAGTCAGTCGTTGTTTCAGAAACAATGATTGATGACTTCTTACCGGTGGCGAAGAGAATCAAACCAAGGGCAATATAGCCAAGCAACACTGTTAATGGCAAGGCAATGGCATTCCCATTGAAGAAGGCGATGTCACGCAAAAGTGATCCGGTTGCTCCAGGTGGCAAGAGTTGTCCGAAAAAGCCCCAGCCCTTTGGCAACATTTCAGGAGCTGATGAGAGCCCTGAAAGTGGGTTTCCAAGCAAGATCAACAGGATGGCGGCAATAATCAAACCGCCATTGCCCATCACTTCCAAAATACCCAAAACAAAGAATGCAGTGGCAGCAATCCCAAGCATGGCACCCAGTGAGGTTAACCAGTAGTTACCAGCGAAAGTACCAATACCGAATTGGATAACACCGACCAGACCAAGGCCACCCACGAAGGCGAAGGCCAAGGCGGCAAAAAACTTTTGCTTCTTACCCTTAATGACGTTAGCAATGGCAACGGCACCAATCCAACCACCAAGGGCAATTGGCAAGGCTCCGGCGGCTAAGCCAGTTCCCTTAGGGTCATCCTTAGGGAAGGCCCGCAATTCAACAACCTTTAAAGTCTTCGCATCGATTGCTGCTGACTTTTGGTTCAAGGCCTTCAACGTGTTGACGTCATTGGCTTGTGCCATCATTGGGGCTAATTGGGCCTTAGCAGCGGCCTTTTGTTGGCTAACAACCCCCTGACCAATCTGGTTCAAGGCTTGCGCAACGGCTGCAGAAGCGGCGGTTGCTTGGTACAAACTCAAGTCACCGGTTGCTGACATTTCGAAGGCACCGTAAATCTTACGTTCCTTGATAGCTGATTTAACGTTTTTTTCGCTGTCATACTGGCTAATTTTAAAGCCCTTATCGGACAGTGGCTTGGCCAACTTTTCGTACGTTGCATCATTTTGAGCAACGACACCAATTGGGACATTATTAATACCTGATTTTACGGCTGGTAATGAGAAGGCGGTCATCATAATTCCCAAGACGATCGTCAAACCAAAAACCAAACTTAAAATCAACTTATTTGATGATTTCATGTGAACTTCCTCGTTTCGTTTACTAATTTTAGTATATTAAATCGTCCAAAGAATAAAACCAACAATCGTTGCTTAAAAGTTGGATAACCTGGTTTTGAACCACTTATCCAACAAAAAACCACCCATTGGTGGGTGGTTTGATTGAAAAAAGTTAGTCTTGGGCATGAATAACTTTGGTTAAAAGTGGTGGGACAACCTTCACTAGGATGGCCGAAAATTCTTCAGTTGATTCCTGAAAATCAGAACGAATCCAGGTAATGATCATATTTGTAGCGGTTCCAGTCAGAATATTGAGGGCATACCGCGACGGAATGGCTAAAACATGACCTTCGGTTGTGCTGAAAAAGGTCTTTTTTGCCTGTTCAACCATTCGGTTTTCAAAGGAATGTTCGGCATGTTTTGAAAGGAGAAGGGCGGCTAAATCTTTTTGCTCATAAATTCTTTGGACTAAAAAATCAGCTCGGTGTTCAAAAATTTCAGCAACATCGAAGTTTTCAAGGTTAAGAGCAGGGAGAGCACCCATGGTTTCTTCTAAGAGATCCATTTGGATTGTTTCCATCAAATCATCCTTGTCTAAGAAATGCGCATAGAAGGTTGAACGGTTAATACCAGCCTGCTGAATGATTTCTTGGACAGAAATTTTATGAAAGTCCTTATGGGCCAAAATTTCTAAAAAGGTGTTACGAATAGCAACATCAGCTTTGGTATAACGGGCATCAGTTTTCATAATGATTATTTTTCTTGATAAAATTCGTTAGCGAAGAGTCCCATCATTAAGGAATCATGGTAACGTCCTTCGGCAAAGTAGTGTTTTTTGAGTCGACCTTCTTCTTGAAAGCCAAATTTTTGATAAATGTGGATGGCAGCTGGATTTTCTACATCAACGTATAGGTAAATCTTGTGAAGGTTTAAGACAGAAAAGGCATATTCAATCCCGGCCCGCAAACCTTTTTGGGCCAAGCCTTGGCCCTGAAATTTAGTGTCAATAATGATTTGAATTTCACAGTGACGGTGAATCGTATTGATATCGATTAATTCAACGACACCAACGAATTGGTTATCGTCTTCAATCACGAAACGTCGTTCGCTTTGATCGAGGACGTGGCGGTCATAGAGGATGGTTAATTCGTCTAAGGAATTAAAGGGTTCTTCAAACCAGAGGGCCATCACGGACCGTGAATTTTTTTGCTGGTAGATATGGGGCAAATCTTGCTTAGCAAGAGGACGGATGTTCACTTTTGTCTCCATTTCGTCTGCTACTAGAAGCCTAGTAAAGAAATTACGCTATACTAACAAGATAACATAAAAGGCGGCCTTACACTAGCAAGACCGCCCTTTTCTAAGTTATCGTATTGCCCCTGCTGGATTCGAACCAGCGCATAATGGCACCAGAAGCCACCGCCTTACCGCTTGGCTAAGGGGCAATTACTTGATATATATTACCCGTTTTTCGTTCATTTTGCAAGGATTTTTAGAATTTTTTCTGGAATTTTTTTAGATTAATTACAGAAAAATTAGATGGAGCGTCGTGAATCAAAAATTTAGTAAAAAAGAGTGAGTGATTTGAAATATTTGCCTAGACCAATTATAATGAGAAAAGAGATGTTAACAGGGTATCCTAGTTTTCAACCGATAATGACAGTCAGGAGCGGCAATAATTATGGCTATACCACGCTATATTGAGATTCATAATGAGATTCGTCAGCGCATTGCAGCTGGTGAATGGGGGACGAATAAACGTCTTCCGGCTGAACGTGACTTGGCCGAATCCTTTCACGTTTCTCGGATGACTCTCCGTCAGGCGATTCAAACCCTCGTTGACGAAGGTATTTTGGAACGCCGTGTTGGTTCCGGAACTTATGTAGCTGAGAAAAAGGTTTCAGAACGGGCGCTAGGGGTAACTTCTTTTACGGAGTTGATGAAAAAATCAGGCCGGGAAGCCCAGACTGTGACTGTTTCTTATAAGGTGACGACTCCATCCGTTTCGGAATTAGAGCATTTGCAACTCAAACCAGAAGATGAAGTTTTGGTGATGGAGCGCTTGCGTTTGGGCGATGATGAGCCAATCTTGTTGGAACAGACGACCTTACCCGTAAAACTGGTGAATAATTTTACTCGTTCAAGCCTAACAGAGTCGCTCTACGCCACTTTAATCCAGGCCGGTATTCAGCCAGGTCGGGCCGAGCAAACGGTCACAGCGGCATTGGCCACGGAGCGTCAAGCTGATTTCTTGCAAATTAAACGTGGTGATCCAATTTTGGCCGTTCGTCAGGTCTCTTATGATCAAGAAGACCACCCCTTTGAATACGTTCGTTCATACTATGTTGGCGATCGCTTTGAATTCCAGTTGACTCGCTAACTAACCGTGAATCATTTGACAAAAAAGGAGCGCAACACATTGTGTTGCGCTCCTTTTGTACTGATTTTTTATTTGTGGTTATAGCGCTTAGCCAGGTAGTCACCCACGACTTGGACAATCAAGACGAGGACAAGAACCAAGAAAGTGGCCACTAAGGTCGTGTCATTGGCGAAACGGTTGTAACCGTAAGCAATCGCCATGTTTCCAAGACCACCGGCACCGATGGCACCGGCCATGGCTGTTAATCCAATCAAGGAAATCAACGTCACCGTTGACACCCGAATCAACTCGGACCGACCTTCGCGGAGGTAGACGCCAAAGACGATTTCGCTAAAGGAAGCTCCAACGGCCTGGGCAGCTTCGACAATCCCGGCATCAACTTCAGTCAAGGCAACCTGAACCTGCCGGGCGTAGAAGGGGAAGACGCCCAATGACAATGGGACCAAAGCGGCAGTAGAACCAATTTGCGTTCCAACAATGGTTTTTGTAACGGGGGCAATGAAGGCCAAAAGGATAATGAATGGAATTGCTCGGAAAATCGAAACAATCTTATCAAAAATCCAGAAAAGAACCTTGTTGGGGGTAATGCCACGAGGACTTGTCACAACGAGGCCAAAACCAAAGATTAAGCCCAAGAGACCCCCGAAGATAGCAGACCAGAAGGTCATAAAGATTGTTTGGTTAATCGCTGTTAACCAACCAGTATCACCAGACCAGCCTTGATAAACGACGTTTGGAAATGTTTGTGAAAACCAATTACTCATGCTTGCTTTCCTTTCCTTTCAAGATATCAACAGTAACGCCTTGGTCTTTTAAGGACTGCAAGCCGGCAGCCAAACCGTTGGCTGAGCCAGAGAGGATGACTAACAGAGAACCAACTTCAGTTCCTTGGAGAATCTCAACGTTACCGTACAAGATGTTGGCGACAACTTCATACTTCTGATAAAGGGTGGTAATCAATGGTTCATTTGTACTGTTACCAGAGTAAGTTAGACGGGCAAAAATTTCGTTGTCGTTTAAGGATGTAATGGCATCCGATTCACCAATCGTTGCCAAAGCCTTGTCCTGGTTTGTGGCGGTTTCAATAAATTCTTTCGTTAAGGCGGCCTGTGGCTTAGTAAAGATATCCAAAGTTGAACCTTCTTCCAGGACTTGACCATCTTGCATTACCGCAACCTTGTTGGCGACTTCCTTGACCGCATCCATTTCGTGGGTAATCAAAAGAATGGTCAAGTTGTATTGCTGGTTTAATTTCTTCAAGAGGGCCAAAATTTGGTTGGTTGTCTTTGGATCCAAGGCAGAGGTTGCTTCATCTGAAATCAAAATTTCAGGATCATTGGCTAAGGCACGAGCAATGGCGACACGTTGCTTTTGCCCACCTGAAAGTTGAGCAGGGAACTGGTCGGCTCGATCAGTCAATTCGACTAGTTCAAGCAATTCAGCAACCTTTGCCTTCTTTTCGTCGGCCTTTAATGGGCTGTGCTGCAAGGCGAAGGCAACGTTTTCGGCTACCGTACGCTCGTTGAGTAAGTTAAAGTGTTGAAAAATCATGCCAATCTTGCGGCGACGGTCGCGCAGCTCATTTGCCTTAATTTGGACACCGGTTTTACCAGTACCTTGATTGTCAAAGAATGTTTCGCCATTAACGATGACCCGGCCATTCGTTGGAACCTGGAGCAGGTTAATCACCCGGACCAAAGTGGACTTACCAGCTCCGGAATAACCAACAATTCCGAAGACATCTCCGCGGTTCACGTCAATGGAAACGTTTTTAACCGCCTCAATGGTTCGCTTCTTTTGTTGGAAGGTCACATCAATATTTTTTAAAGAAATAATTGGATTCGTCATTGATAAATTCTGGTGCTTACGCACTTTCCTTTCTGTTTGCTGCTAGTGATTAGCATAACTACCAATGATTAGTTTAACAAATTTTATGTTGTCTTCGTAATCAGTTAGGCGGATGTTTTCATTTGGAGCATGGTCTAAGGCGCCTTGGTAGCCGACCCCCAAAGAAATAATGGGGGCCTTGATAGCATTGTTGACATAGGCCATTGGGCCGGTCCCTGGTGAGGTTGGGGAAACAACGGGTTCACCGGGATAAAAGTCCTTGGCCAAGTCAATGACTTTTTCGATTTCAGGATCCGACATGTCTGACCGGTAGCCTGGTTGACCAAGGGTCTTTGTGACTGTTAAATCAGCGAAGCCCTGGTCGGCCAAAAAGTTTTGAATTTGTTTTAAGGTTTTGTCTGGATCCATGCCAGGCACAAGGCGAGCTTCTAATTTAGCGGTTGCTTCCGCTGGTAGAACCGTCTTAACACCCTGGCCTTCGTAGCCAGATGAGATTCCCTCGATATTAATACTTGGTTCGAAGTACAGGGCTTTTTTCCAATCGTCTCCACGCTTGTCGGTCAACAGCGGGGCAGTGATTTGGTGGCCCCTAACAAATTCTTCCTTGGTGCCTGGTAGAGCGGCAACCAAGTCCTTTTCTCGCTGGTTAGGGGCAATGACATCCTCATAGAAGCCAGGAACTTGAATGCGTCCAGTTTTTGGATCAAAGAGGGTCGCCAGTCCTTGACTTAAACGCCAAGCAGCAGAATCCACAACGGTTGCTAACGAGGAATGGAGGTCGCTGTCGGCTGTCTTGGCCGTCACATCGAAAGTTACAATTCCCTTATTACCACCACCAAGTTCAATTTGTCCCTGGTCGTCTTTATTACCGGACTCCCAGATGATTAAATCAGCTTTTAGTTCTGGGTGCTTAGCTAAGTAATCGTCCAAGTGTTGTGAGGCAGTTTCTTCGGAACCTTCAATTAGGAAGGTAATGTTGACGGGCAATTGGCCATCGTTTTCGTCTAAGTATTCAGCTAAGGCTGTGAAACGGGCCGTGATATTACCTTTATCGTCATCAACACCGCGACCAATCAGATGACCATCTTTTTCAGTTAAAGTCCAAGGGTCTTGGTCCCAAAGATTGAAGGGTTCTGCTGGCTGAACGTCATAGTGGTTATAAATAATGAGGTTCTTTGCATCGGCTTGGTTACTGTGAAAGTGCGCGATGACCAGCGGTGCAAAGTAACTGTCGTCGACTTCAACATGGCCACCAAGCTTTTCCAAAGCTTGCCCCAGAAGGGCAGCCGTTTCGGGTAATTTTTCGTGCTTTGCTGAAACACTGGGGAGGGCAATCAATTCTTTTAAAAAAGTGAGGTATTCTTCTTGACGATTTGACATGAGTAATTTTCCTTTCGTGGTGGTCATTATATGTACGCGGGACAAGCCCGCATGATTGAATTACTTCTTGTAATCCCAAACAGTGATTTCGGCACCGTTGTAGTTCTTCTGAACCAATTCCTTGGTCTTAGCAGTTTGGATAGACTTGACAACGTCCTTGTAAATTTTCTTATCCTTATCGGACTTGTTGGCCGCAACGAAGTTAAAGAACTGCGTTGTGTTCTTGTTCAAACCTTCAACGTAGATAGCAGTGTTGAAGTCGATTCCTGCTGACTTAGCAAAGTTCGTGTTAATCACAGCGCCGGCAAACTTAGGGTCCTTCAATGACGTTGCAGTTTGTGAAGCATCGACTGGGACAATCTTCAAGTTCTTAGGGTTTGAGGTGATATCGTTTGGTGTGGCCTTGTTGGTGTCCTTGACCTTGATCAAACCAGCTTCAGCCAAGAGGTGGATACCCCGGTTTTCGTTCGTCACATCGTTGGCAACGGCGATTTGGCTACCATCAGGGATGTCTTGGATTGACTTATACTTGTCTGAATATAAACGTAATGGTGTTGTCCAGGTGTCACCGATTGAAACAATGCCCGTTTTGTTAGCTTTATTCCAGTTTTCCAAGAATGGGTAGTTTTGGAAGGCGTTCAAGTCGATGTCGTGGTGACTCAAAGCCTTGTTTGGCTGTGAGTAGTCGGAGAACTTAACTGTCTTCAAAGTAATGCCATACTTATCTTTGGCAGTCTTGGCGGCTTCTGCCCAGATTTGGTCTTCTGATTTGTCACCGTTCATGACCCCAATCTTAACCACTTTGTCACCCTGGCTACCGTGGTTAAAGAAACTGAAGTAACCAATGCCGACAATGGCTGCGGCGGCTACAATTCCAATAATCGTCTTTTTTGCACTCATAATATTTTTCTCTCTTTCCTATATTATCGAATCATTTTAATTAAATTGCTTGTCCCAAGCGGCAACTTCTGATTCACCATACTTTTCCTTGATCAATTGCTTGGTCTTGCTTGTTTGGTAAGCCTTGACAACGTCTTGGTAAATTTTCTTGTTCTTGTTCTTCTTTTGGGCAACGATGATGTTGACCCACTGGTGTGAATCCTTGTTCAAAGGTTCCACGAAGATGGCATCCTGGTACTTTAGGCCAGCTGACTGGGCATAATTACCATTGATGACGGCGCCTTGAACGTCAGGAAGGTTGCGAGCAGTTTGATCGGCGGAAACTTCCTTAATCTTCAAATCCTTTGGATTTGCGGTGATGTCCTTAGTTGTTGCGAGCGTCAATCCTGATTTCAACTCAATTAACCCAGCGTACTTTAAGAGGTAAAGGGCCCGACTTTCGTTTGATGGGTCATTTGGAACGACAATGGTGTCACCATTTTTAAAGTCGCTGACATTCTTGTATGTGTTGGAATATAATCGGATTGGGCTAATGGCGGTTTCACCGATTGAGGTTAATTCGTTGCCGTTCTTTTGGTTATAAGCATCTAAGAAGGCGTAGTGCTGGAAAGAGTTCAAATCAATGTCGCCGTTTTGCAAAGCCTTGTTTGGCTGTGAGTAATCGGAGAACTGCTTGAACTTAATCGTTATACCGTACTTATCCTTAGCCGTTTGGGCAACGCTCTTCCAAATATCATCGTCATCTTTGTTCGCTGACATAATGCCGACTGTCACCGTTTTATTACTACTCGTACCGTGATTGCCGAAGCTTGTATAAGCTAGTGCTGCGACTGCGACAACTGCGATACCAGAAATCAACCAACCTTTTTTTGACATTTTTTGCTATTATCTCCTTTTATTCTGATGTCTTGATTTTAATTTTAGCAACAAAAAAAGCCACTTCTATCTTTAAGATTTAAGACAGAAGCGACTTTCGCGTTACCATTCTGAGTTTTTGCCCAAAGTTACCTCGAGGCTGCTCACTAACCATCGGGCCCCGGGGAATGATCCTAGCCGAATGGTGTGCCCAAGTAACGAGGGCCAATCCGTCAACTACTAACGGTAAACCGAGTCGTAGTTGCCAATCACAGGTCATTTTCAAAAGCTTCCTTACCTTACCTTGCACCAACCGGTAAGTCTCTAGGCTAAGGGTACTTTTTACTTTCCTGATCAACTTGTTTGATATGATGTGTCTATACTACAAGATGTTCGCTTCCTTGTCAACAAAAATGATAAAAATTTTATTAAAAGTGCTAAATTAGCCCTTGTTTAGAACTATTATATTAAAAACATTGCTGATAGTATTAACAAAATGATATTGCAATGGCTCTGCTTTATTCGAAGTGACATGGTATTGGCGTGTGGTCTTTGATTGATATATTGGGAACAATGAGATGGTGATGGAGGTAATATAAATGGGAAAGTTAATTGTGATTCGAGGAAATTCGGGTAGTGGCAAAACGGTCACTGCGAATGCATTACATGAACAACTTGGTGAAAATAATTTATTAATTCCGCAAGACTATGTCCGCCGGACAATGCTAAGAGTGAAAGATGTACCCAAAAATCTATCAATTAATCTAATCAAGGAGATTGCTTTGTTTGGGATTAAAAATTGTCGTTACACAATTATTGAGGGGATTCTCCCAGCTGCGAAATATGGCAAAATGCTGTCCGAACTAATTGAACAGGCTGACCAAAGCTTTATTTATTATTATGATTTGCCATTTGAGGAGACAGTCAAGCGACATCAAGAAAAAAAGAACCCTGGCTTTAATGAGGTTGATTTAGCAAAGTGGTTTTTACCCCATGATTTATTACAGGTTGCAGGTGAAAGGATTATTGCCGTGAGTCTTGACCAAGAAACCGTTGTTCGAAAAATCATAGCTGATTTAGCTCATTAAAGATATGTTAAAAAAGGAAAAGAAACCAACTGACCGGTTCCTTCTCCCTTTATGCATTTAAATTCTTATAGCTAGCGATTGCCCGCTTGCGGGCGAGGGCATGATCGACGATTGGTTTTGGATAATCTTTTCCAAGGATTACTTGGTATTTTTGCTGGTCTGCATCGCTCAGGCGGTCGATGTGGTGGATTTTATCGGCTGGCAAAGCAGCCAGTGCCGGGATGTATTGCTTAATAAATTGAGCATCCGGATCAAATTTTTCGGCCTGGGTGAACGGATTAAAAATGCGAAAATAAGGGACACTGTCCGTGCCGGTTGAAGCAGCCCACTGCCAGCCACCGATGTTGCTAGCAGGATCATAATCGACTAGTTTTTCTTGGAAGTATTGCTCGCCCCATGTCCAATTAATCAGTAAGTCCTTGGTTAAAAAGGAGGCAACAATCATTCGTAAGCGGTTATGAAGCCAACCAGTTTGGTTCAATTGCTGCATAGCCGCATCGATAATTGGAAAGCCGGTTGTGCCGTTTTTCCAGGCTTCAAACTGTGCCTCATCGTTGATCCAGGGGATGTTTTGAAACTTTGTGTTCACAGCCTGGTTCTTTTGGTCAGGGTAAATGGTGTAAATCATATTATAAAAGTCGCGCCAGCAGAGTTCCTTGATAAAGGTCTCTTTGCCTAGACTAGCTGGTTTTCGGCTGACCGCATCGTAAACCGTTCGGATCGAAATTTCACCAGTTCTTAAGTACCGTGATAAATGGCTCGTACCATCGAGGGCTGGAAAGTCTCGGTTCTGGTCGTAGTAGACTAATTTGTGAGAGACGAAGTCCGCTAAAGTGTTGGCAGCTTGTTGCTCACCAAGACTGTCTTGGTAGGCGTAGCTGTGGTTTTGATTGATTAACTTTTTGAGGTCGTCAAGGTGGTCTGTGAAAGGTTCTGCCAGCTGTTTATGACTAATTTCAATGCTGGCTAGAGCCGGCAATGGCTGATCTTTTTTAGAGGTTAGCCATTTTTTATAGTAGGGGGTAAAGATTTGATAGGCGCTTCCGTCTTGCTTTTTGATTGCTGAAGCGCTGGTTAGCGTAAAGTCCAAAAAGGGGTGGGCAACGATACCAAGTTTTTGTGAAAGGTAGCGGATGGTTTGCTGGTCCCTTTTGCGACCGTAACCACGCTCATCGAAATTCAGGTAGATGTCGCCGACTGAAGGGACTTTTGCTTTGATTTCTGTGACAATATCAATCACTGAACCAGTTTGAATTAAGAGGGTGAGATTGTCTTTGGCAAGGGACTCTTTAAAATGTAAGACACTAGCAAAAAAGGCACTTTGGTTGACGCTTGCATCGTTTTGAACTTGCTGTGGGTCAATAATAAAGATCAAGATGACCTGATCGCTATTTTGTATGGCGGCCTGTAATGCCTGGTTGTCGGTGAGCCGCAGGTCCCTGCGAAACCACATGATACTTGTTTTTGTCATTTGTTTTCCTGATTAACGATGGCTTTTGAATGTTCGAGTTGAGAAATGAAAAATTAGCGCTGTTAACGGTGCTTTGATTCTTTCGCTTAATTGGACGAGAAAAATTAGTTTTTTAACCGTCACTTTTCGTGCCAGTTAATATGGGGCTCATTTGTCATTATTCTCTATTTTATCTTACTTGTTGGCACTAGCAAAATGTTGTTGATGCATTGTGGCAAGGAAAGCACAGTTCTAATGTTTTAAATTCATTTAGAAATAGCAAAAATTACTATACAGCTGTAAAAATTCTGTTATACTGAAAACATAATATAATTTCTGAGGGAGTAACTGACGAAATGTTCGTGGCTGATAACCGTCAAAGCAAAACAGTAATGTTTTATATCGTGCAAGCTTTATCGCACCGGCTCAGCCTTAAACAGTGAGACTCATACCATGACGCTTTTTTGCGTTTGGTATGGGTCTTTTTCTTTTACCCAGACCAGATAAAAAAGAGAGTAGTAAGAAAAGGAGAGAATTGTGGCAAAACAACCATATCAAATTGATGTCACTGATTTGACCAGCGAGCTCAAGACAAATGCTCAAACTGGTTTAACCGAAGAACAAGTTCGCGACCGTTTGGCAAAGGATGGACCCAATGCCCTGGTTGCAAAGAAAAAGCGTAGTCTTTTTCAAAAGTTTGTTGACCAATTTAAGGATTTAATGATTGGAATCCTATTGGCTGCTGCCTTAGTCGCCGCCTTTACGGGGGAAACAACTGATGCCGCCTTTATTTTGGCCATCGTGATTATTAACGCCGTTTTCGGTGTCTTTCAAGAAAGCAAGGCCGAAGGGGCCATCGAGGCTTTAAAGGCTTTGGCGACACCAAAGGCTAGAGTGGTACGTGCTGGTCGTGACCAGGAAGTACTTGCCCCTGATTTAGTCGTGGGTGACCTCGTGTACCTGGAAGCCGGGGACGTTGTCCCAGCTGATTTGCGTTTGGTTTCTGTCGCTAACTTACAGGTGGAAGAATCAACTTTGACTGGCGAGTCAGTGCCAGTCGAAAAGACGGATGCCGTCTTGACTGGCGAAAACTTGCCGTTGGGTGATCAAGCAAACTTAGCTTTTATGAACGCTAATGTGACCTATGGAAAAGCAACCGGTATCGTGATTGCGACCGGCATGCAGACCCAAGTTGGTCAAATTGCAAAATCCCTCCAGTCAACGGATGAAACCAAGTCACCACTGCAAGAAAATTTGGCGCAACTGGGTCGAATCTTGACTTATTTAATCTTGGCGATTGCCACTTTGACATTCGTGGTCGGTTACTTTACCCAAGACGCCAAAGTGATTGACTTGATTTTGACTTCAATCTCTTTGGCCGTTGCAGCCATTCCTGAAGGATTGCCAGCCATCGTGACGGTTACTTTGGCCTTGGGAACAGCCCGGATGGCCAAGAAGGCTGCCTTGGTCCGGAAGTTGCCCGCTGTTGAAACTTTGGGCTCAACGGATATCATTGGTTCCGATAAGACTGGGACCTTGACCCAAAATAAGATGACCGTTGAAAAGTTGGTCTTGGCTGGGGAAATCGTTGATTTGCAGGCTGAAAATCCTTTTGAAGCCGACCAAGTCAACCCGGATTTGTTGAAATTGGCCGACTTACTGGCTTTGAATAACGATACAAAGGAAATTGATGATGGCTTGGTTGGGGATCCAACCGAAACAGCCTTGATTGCCTTTAATAAAAAGTACCGTCCAGCCTATACGGACACGTTGGCTCAAATGCCTCGGGTCAGTGAAATTCCATTTGATTCCGAACGTAAATTGATGACGACTATTCATCCAGTTGCTAAAGGTTACGAGGCAACTGTTAAGGGAGCGCCGGATTCGATTTTGGCTCGAGTCAGTCAGGTCTTAGATCACGGTAAAATCAGACCCGTGACTGAGGCTGATTTGGCCAAATATCAAGACATCAATGCTGAGTTAGCTGACCAGGCTCTCCGGGTCTTGGCCTTTGCCTACAAGGATTTGAATGCAGTGCCTGACAATCCGCAGGCAGATGTGGTGGAAAAGGACTTAATCTTGGTTGGTTTAATTGCCATGATTGATCCGGAACGTCCCGAAGTCAAGGGTGCCGTTTTTGAAGCAAAGAAGGCCGGCATCCAACCGATTATGATCACGGGTGACCACCCTAAGACTGCTGCTGCTATTGCCGGTCGTTTGGGCATCTTAACGGAGGAAGATGACCGTACCAAGGCGGTTATGACTGGCGCCGAATTAGATGAAATGTCGGAAGAGGCCTTCCAAGATCGGGTTAAGGATGTGCGCGTCTATGCCCGAGTTGCACCAGCCCACAAGGTTAAGATTGTTCAAGCCTGGCAAGGTAAGGGCAAGGTCGTGGCCATGACCGGAGACGGTGTGAACGATGCGCCGGCCTTGAAAACTGCCGATATCGGCGTTGCCATGGGTATTACCGGAACGGAAGTGTCTAAGGAAGCGGCCGATATGGTTTTGGCCGATGATAATTTCTCAACAATTGTTGCGGCTGTGAAGGAAGGTCGAAAGGTTTTTGCCAATATTCAAAAGGCCTTGCAGTACTTGCTGGCATCGAACTTGGCCGAAGTGATTGCCATCTTTATGATGACATTACTTGGTTGGGAAGTGTTGGCGCCTGTTATGATCCTGTGGATCAACTTGGTAACCGATACCTTGCCAGCGATTGCACTGGGATTGGAACCAGCCCAGAAGGGCGTGATGTCACAGAAGCCACGTGGTAAAACTGCTAACTTCTTGTCTGGCGGTGTCGGCCCAGCCATTATTTGGCAGGGAACTATGCAAGCCATCCTTGTTTTGGCGGTTTATGGCATTGCCTTGGCCTTCCCAGAGCACCAGGGATCAGAATTGATTCACGGGGATGCCTTGACGATGGCCTTTATGACCTTAGGGTTGATGCAGATGTTTAATGCCATTAATGTAAAGAGTGTTTACCAATCAGAGTTGGGACCACAGGCCTTTGCTAATAAGTTCTTCAACTGGGCCTTAGTTTTCTCACTCTTTGCCATGATGGCCGTTGTCTTTATCAAGCCATTGAACCCAATCTTCCACGTGACTTACCTTGACAGTCACCAGTGGTTGACGGTTGTCCTAGCAGCTTTTTCTATCATTGTGATTGTCGAACTGGTAAAATGGGTACAACGACAATTTTTCAATAAAGGATAAAGTATAGTGGCCAAATTTAACCCCAAGCAATTACAGTATTATCTTCAAGCACTTCAAGATGTTTTGACTAAGACACAGGAAAGAGCTGACAGCGTTTCACCATTTTTCGTTAAGTTGGACTCAGCTAAGCAAGAGTCAGCAGTCGCTGACATGCCTAAGGCTGATTTTGCCGAAGTAAAGGCGGAATTTGATGATGCTGTGGCTGTTTACCAAGAAAACGCAAAGACTTTAGCCGCCTTGACTGTCCCCGTTCGTTTTATGGGTGCCCACAAGACGTTGGCGAAAGCTTACCAAGACTATGCCGACGCAACAGCACTGATGGCTGATGCCTTGATCCTTGATGGCCAAAAAATTGACGACGAAAAATTTGCTCAATCTGAGGCTGACCAGGAAACTTACTTGAACAAAGTTCAAGCGCAAGTAGCTAAAATCTTTGGTGTATAAAAAAAGAGCACTGCAACCGACCAAGTCAAACGGTCGCTTCGCGGTGCTTTTTATGTGCTAATGGTCAATTGACTAGTTTTTATGAAAAAAATCAGTGACGCCTTTGAGTGTTTTTTTGGTAAAGGCCCCCTGGCTGACCTGTTCTCGCAGTGGCAAGAGGTTCGTTTGCCAATTTTGATACTGATCGGCCGTGATGGTTTTCATTCGCGCCTCTAGTTCGCTTAAATCTTTGATAGTAAAGCCAATCTGGTAGCGGTCAATTAACCGGCCAATCTGGCTTTCTTGCCAGGCAATGATTGGTAACCCAGCCTTGAGATAGAGACTGGCCTTATGTGGGGCATTGATTTTCGTGTAGCTTTGATAGTGGCGGGTATTAAAGTCGCTATCCCAAAGCAATCCAAACCCAGCACTTAAGTGGTTTTGAATGTCGTCAGGTTCAAAGTTGCCAGCCCATTGAATGTCAGCTGGCATCTGCCAATCACGCCATTTTTTAGGCCGGTTGCCAAATAACTTTAGTGCTGGCCCTTGGTAATCTTGTAACCAGGGGGCTTTTTGCCAAGTACCGGCATAATTTAGAATTTTTTGATAACTGGCAAGGGGTGGATTAGGACCCAAATAGTCAAAGAGGAGTTGAACAATTGTAGCTTGATTAACACCCATTTTTGCTAAGGATTCGCTCATTGCCTGTGAATGGGTGATGATGAGATTGGCCTTTTGTGCCAAAGCGAATTCTGTCGGGTCAGCTTTTGTTACTCGGAATGGTTCGAAATCGTGAATTAATAAGGCATAATTAGCTTTTTTGTCTTGAATAGCTGTCAACCATTCGGCTTCAAAATCAGCACTCATGTAGGTTGGAAATTGGTGGACCACGGTATCACCCGGTACAATCAGCTTGAGTGCCGCTTCGATGTGCTTTTGCCGCTCTTCTTTTGAGAAGCGTTGATCGTTGTAGCGTTCAAGTGGCAGGAGAGAGAAACCGCTTGTTTGAGCGATTTTGGCGTAGTCGTCCTTAGCCTTTAAAGCCCCCTTGGGCATCCACGGTTCGATTGTTTGGGTAATCCAATTAGTCATGAAGTCTATTATAGCAGACTCCATTCAACCTTTCGGACTAGACCACTAACGTAATAAAAACTGACATTGTCAGTAAATGCCCTGTTAGTTTTTGATATAATAGGAACATTATGAAAAAGAGGTTATTATGAAAAAAGTACTAATGACTTTGGTGACTGCAGTGGCAGCCTTCCTGGCCTTTGGTGTGGCAAGCCAAAAGCCAGCTTCGGCCAGCGAACCCCACTACATTATCGCCACGGATGCTACTTACGCACCCTTTGATTTCCAAGATAAGAACAATAAGTACGTTGGTATTGACCAAGACATTTTGGCCGCCATTGCCAAGCGTGAAGGATTTACATATGAGTTAAAGCCAATGTCCTTCAACGCCGCTACCCAGGCCGTTGCTTCTGACCAGGCCGATGGGGTGATTGCTGGAATGTCAATCACTGACGCCCGTCGTCAGGTCTTTGATTTTTCAACGCCTTACTACCGGAGTGGAATTGGTTGGGCAACGGCCAAGGATTCAAAAATTAAGTCCTTGTCTGATTTGAAAGGGAAGACGGTCGCTTTGAAGACCGGGACTGCCGGTGCACAGTACGCCGAATCAATCCAAGCAAAGTATGGTTTCAAGATTACTTATTTCTCTGATTCCGATACTTCATACCGTGATGTCATCAATGGCAATTCGGACGCAACGTTCGGTGACCTGCCAGTTTTGCAGTATGCCGTTAAGAACGGAACAGAATTAAAGGTTCAAAATCCAAAGGATCCATTTAACGCTGGTGACTATGGTTTTGCCGTTAAGAAGGGTGCTAATGCTGCTTTGTTGGCTGCCTTTGACAAGGGCTTTGCGGCCATCAAAAAGGATGGTACTTATGACAAGATTGTCAACAAGTACTTGGATGCCAAGGCGTCCACCTTTACTGGTTCAGCCGCAGATAACAACTCTGTCTTTGGTATCTTGCGTTCAAACTCATCCGCCTTCTGGACTGGTTTGAAGGAAACGCTTTACTTGACAATTGTTGGAATTGTTTTGGCAACGATCTGGGGCTTGCTCTTGGGCGTTATGGGTGTGGCCAAGTCAAAGTTCCTGCGTGGCCTGGCAACAACCATCATCTATATCTTCCGGGGTATGCCAATGATGGTTTTGGCCTTCTTTATCTACATTGGTTTGCCTGGTGTGATTGGTGTGAAGATTCCTGCCTTTACGGCCGGTGTTTTGACCCTGATTTTAAATGAAGGAGCCTATACAGGTGCCTTCGTTCGTGGTGGTTTTAATTCCGTTGACGATGGCCAGATGGAAGCGGCTCGCTCATTAGGGCTTTCGCATGCAAAAGCCATGCGTAAGGTAATTATTCCGCAAGGTTTGAAGTTAATGATTCCAAGCTTTATTAATCAATTTATTATTACCTTGAAGGACACGTCAATCTTGTCTGCAATCGGTATTTTGGAATTGACACAGACTGGTACGTTGATTGTTACTCGGAATTCACAGGGATTCCGTGTCTGGGCAATTATCGCTGTGATATACTTAATTGTAATTACGTTACTTACATGGTTGAGTAACTGGGTTGAAAAAAGGACACGAGCATGAGTGAAGAAAAGCAAGTGAAAGTACACGTTGATAAGGTTAATAAGTCATATGGCGATAACCATGTTTTGCGTGACATCTCTTTGGACGTGATGGCCAACGAAGTTGTTGTAATGATTGGACCCTCTGGTTCCGGAAAGTCAACCTTCTTGCGGATGTTAAATCAGTTAGAAATGCCAAATTCTGGTTTGGTTGAAGTTGATGGCTATGACATTTCTGATTCAAAGACTGATATTAATAAGGTTCGCGAAAACATCGGAATGGTGTTCCAGAACTTTAACCTCTTTAACAATTACACGGTTTTGCAAAACATTACTTTGGCACCTGTTCAATTGGGTAAGATGACCAAGGAAGAAGCAGATCAGCGTGGTAAGGAATTGTTAAAAACTGTTGGTCTGTCTGATAAGGCTGACAAATCAGTTAATTCATTGTCAGGTGGACAAAAGCAACGTGTTGCTATCGCCCGTGCTTTGGCAATGGACCCAGACATCATGCTCTTTGATGAACCAACATCAGCCTTGGATCCAGAAATGGTCGGCGATGTGTTGGATGTCATGAAGGATTTGGCAAAGTCAGGAATGACGATGATTATCGTTACCCACGAAATGGGCTTTGCCAAGCAAGTGGCTGACCGGGTTGTCTTCTTCGAATCTGGTAAGATTCAAGAATCTGGTACGCCTGAAGAAGTGTTTAATGCGCCAAAGAACGAACGTTTGCAAACTTTCTTGTCAAAGGTGATGCAAGCCTAAGGTCAATTGGTCGCTAACACGTAAAGATAGGAAGAATGAATACAATGGTCAACCAACGAGTAAAACCGATTTTGGTGGCGTTAACGCTTTTCTTGGGCTTTTTTGCCTTTGGAACGAAGGCCAGTGCCGCCGAACCCAATTATGTCATTTCAACTGATGCGACTTACGCACCCTTTGATTTCCAAGACAAAAATAATGAGTACGTCGGGATTGACCAAGATATTTTGAAAGAAGTGGCTAAGAGAAACCATTTCACCTATACATTGAAGCCAATGTCTTTTAACGCAGCTGCTCAAATGGTCGCAAACGGCCAGGCAGATGGGATTATTGCTGGAATGGCGATCACAGACGAACGAAAGCAAGTCTATGATGTTTCGGATCCATACTATAAGACTGGTGTTGCTTGGATTACCAAGAAGGGCTCCAAGATTAAGTCATTATCAGAATTGAAGGGCAAGACGGTTGCCTTGAAGTCTGGAACTGCTGCTTCAAATTACGGTTTGTCTTTGCAAAAAAAGTACGGTTTTAAGGTTAAGTACTTTAACGATACTGATACCATGTACAACGATGTTGTCAACGGTAACAGTGCTGCCACCTTTGAGGATATGCCCGTTATCCAGTACGCCATTAAAAACGGCTTGGATTTGGAAGTTAAGAATCCAAACAACCCAGGTAATGCCGGTGGCTATGGTTTCTTCGTTAAGAAGGGACAAAACCCACAGTTGATTGCTGATTTTAACAAGACCTTGAAGGAAATGAAGGCTGACGGTTCTTATCAAAAGATTGTTGATAAGTATTTGAAATCAGACCAAAAAAACTTTACTGGTTCAGCTTCTGATAACAACTCAACTTGGGGCATCTTGCGCTCAAACAAGAAGGCCTTCTTTGATGGTCTGGTGCAGACTATCCAGTTGACCGTTGCTGGTATTATCCTTGCTTCTTTGTGGGGCTTGTTGCTTGGTTTGATGGGTGTGGCAAAGTCAAAGGTCTTACGTGGGTTATCCACAACCATTATTTACGCCTTCCGTGGTCTGCCACTGATGGTCTTGGCTTTCTTCATTTACATTGGTTTGCCAGGCGTTATTGGAACGAAGATTCCAGCTTTCACGGCCGGTTTGTTGACGCTGATTTTGAATGAGGGCGCTTATACTGGGGCCTTTGTTCGCGGTGGTTTTGAAGCTGTTGACAGAGGACAGATGGAAGCGGCTCGCTCATTGGGATTGCCTTATGGCAAAGCAATGGCTAAGGTAGTTGTTCCGCAAGGTTTGAAGATTATGGTCCCGTCGTTTGTCAACCAGTTCATCATTACCTTGAAGGACACGTCAATCTTGTCTGCCATCGGAATTTTGGAATTGACACAAACGGGAACACTGATTGTTGCCCGGAATTCACAAGGGTTCCGTGTTTGGGCGATCATTGGTTTGATTTACATGATTGTGATTACGCTGTTGACTTGGTTCTCAAACTGGTTAAAGAAGCGTTTAAATTAATTAAAAATAATTTTAAAGGGCCTTCTCGTCTAACTGACTGAGAGGCCCTTTTTATGTTACTTGCGATTAATTCATTCAATCAATATTGCTTTGCCAATCTGGCTCATCGAAGTGAAAATTACCAGTGTCCGGCCTGTAAAAAACCGGTTGTTCTTCGTCAGGGACAACAAAATGTAGCCCACTTTGCTCACCAGGTCCAAACGGGCTGCCATGCCTTTACAGAAGGTGAAACAATCGATCATCTTTTGGGTAAGATGGCGCTTTACCAACATTTTGCAAAAGATTATCAGGTCGTGGTCGAACCTGTTTTAAGGCAAATTAGTCAGCGCCCTGATTTATTGGTGAAACGATCGCAAGGAAAAGATTTGGCAATCGAGTACCAATGTTCACCAATTGGTAAGAAACGTCTGCAAGAACGCAATCAAGGCCTACATAGTCTCGGACTAGAGGTTATGTGGGTTTTGGGACCTGACTACTATCACCGACGTTTGTCAGGCGAATTAACTTGTCGATTTCTTGATGACGGTCGGCTATTTTTTTATGTACCTAAGCAGAAGCGCTTTGAAACCCGCTTTAATTTTTCTAAGACGGACTTTCATAAGCTGCAGTATGAAAGCCGGACTGGTTTTGGGGCTGCCTTCTTGAGTGCAGTTAAGGGCAAGCGCCCAGAAAAACAGTTCACTTTACCGTCAGAAATTAACCAGATAAGGTTAGTCGGCCCAACCAGTGACTTGGCCCAGCACCTACTCTACCAACGAACTAAACTGACATTGCTGATGGTTCAGGGCCGCATTAACCTTGATTTGATTAATTATCTTTACGAACAGGGACATCGTCTTGACCAAATCCCGGACTGGTGTCTTTTAGGACAAGCCTTTGGCCTAGCAGTTCCAAACTGGCATTTTAGGTTAGTGCTTGTTTTGTTGTTGGAAAGAGTTGGCCTTAGCCATTGGATTTCTGAAAAAAGCCTTAGTGCCCGTTTAAGGCAGTATTTTTATCCCAGTTTTCAGGACCAAGAAAAAATCTTGCAAGCGACTTATGCTGATTTGGCATCCAGCGGGGTCATTTGCTTACAAGACAGTAAAATTCTAGTGATAAAGCTCCTGCAATTTGTCGCAGATTGAGATTGCTATGTTAAAATGATTAAAATATAAGAAAAAGGGGGGCCTGAAGCAAGTCAATGCCTTGGGCAACAACTACATGGGACAAATCACACGACAAGAAGTGCCAGCCAAACTGACTTGGGATTTAACCACAGTCTTTGCAGATGACCAGGCCTTTGAAGAAGCCTTTGCCGCTTTGAGGGCTAGCTTGGCCGACTTGGACCAGTATGTCGGGCACCTTGGTGATTCTGCCCAGACTCTGTTGGCCGGTTTGGAAACAGATCTGCAAATCGAACGGTCATTTGAAAAGATTTACGTTTATGCCAATCAAAAATATGATGAAGATACGACAAACAACCACTATGCTGGTGTCTACGCCCAAACCCAAGACCTATTAGCCGCTGTGAGCCAAGCAACCGCTTTTTTCCAACCGGAAGTTTTGGCGATTGATGAACAGACTTTGGCCACTTACCTAGAAGATCAGGCTCTGGTGCCTTACCGTCATTTCTTCGATGTCTTGCTTTCAGAAAAGGCACACACACTGCCCGCAGATCAAGAGGCCCTGCTAGCCGGTGCCTCAACTGTTTTGTCATCGGCTGAACAAACTTTCTCGGCGCTGGACAACGCCGATATGGACTTTGGTGATGTCGTCACGGAAAACGGTGAAGTCGCAGAATTGACGAACGGCCTCTACGGCGTGATGCTGCGTTCTAAGAACCAGCCAACACGGCAGCAGGCCTTTACGACCCTTTATGACGCTTATATGTCGTTGAAAAATACTTTCGCTTCAACGTTGTCTTCAACGGTTAAGAAACATAATTTCTTGGCGAAGACTCGTCACTACCAATCCGCGAAGGAAGCGGCCGTGCTGTCTAATCAGATTCCAACAGCCGTTTATGATACTTTGACTGACCGTGTTGAAAAGAACCTGCCACTTTTGCATCGTTACGTTTCATTGCGCAAGGAAGTCTTGGGCTTGGAAGAAGTTCATTCATACGACCTGTACGTTTCCTTGACAGATGATGTTGACTTGCCTGTTACCTATGATGCTGCACAAGAAATCGCCTTAAAAGCCTTAGCACCATTGGGTGATGATTATCTGGCAGTAGTCAAGAAGGCCTTTGCGGAGCGCTGGATTGACGTTGTTGAAAACAAGGGCAAACGGTCAGGTGCCTATTCTGGTGGCGCATACGATACCAACCCTTATATCTTGCTGAACTGGCAGGATACATTGGATAACGTCTATACTTTGGTACACGAAATGGGTCACACCGTTCATTCTTATTTGACTCGGCACAACCAGCCTTACCACTATGGTGATTATCCAATCTTTTTGGCCGAAATTGCTTCAACGACTAATGAGGCCCTCTTGACGGACTACCTGCTGAAGACTTATGATGACCCTAAGGTTCAAGCCTATGTTTTGAACCAATACTTAGACGGTTTTAAGGGCACGGTCTTCCGTCAAACGGAATTTGCTGACTTTGAAGCTTGGATTCATGATCAAGATGCTGCTGGCCAGCCACTGACGGCCGAAGCGATGGCCAATTATTATGGCGACTTGGATTCAAAGTTCTATGGTCCTGATTTGACTAAGGACCCAGAAATTGCTTATGAATGGTCACGAATTCCACACTTCTACTACAATTTTTACGTTTATCAGTACGCTACTGGTGAAGCGGCTGCCACAACACTGGCCCAAAACATTTTGGAAAAGGGTGAGGCAAAACGCTATAAGGACTATTTGAAAGCTGGTAACTCAGCTAGTCCATTAGAAGTTATTGCCAAGGCTGGCGTTGATATGACAGAAGGCGCATACTTAGATCAAGCCTTTGCCGTCTTTGAAGATCGGTTAAATCAGCTTGAGGCATTACTTGGTCAGGCAAAGTAAGAAGGGAGTTTCAATAATCATGGCGAAAATTTTAGTATTTGATGGGATTGATGAAAATGCACTTGCTCCATTGAAGCGAGCAGGCTTGGAAATCGTCTCAAACCCACAGGCAACATCAGAGGATTTTGCCAGTGATGATGAAGTCGTAGGCATCATTTTGATGATGTATAAGATTGACGGCGCGGTCATGGACCGTTTCCCCAACTTGAAGGTCATTGCTCGTCATGGTGTTGGTTATGATAACGTTGACTTGCAGGCTGCTAGTCAACGTGGCATTGCCGTCACGAACACACCCGGTGCTAATGCCGGTGCAGTTGCTGAAACAGCGGTTACGTTAATGTTGATGGCTGGTCGTTTGTTTGAAACCAGCCACGATGCCATTACAGACAAGAAGGCAGCCAATTATATGGCTGGTAAGAGTGGCCAGCAAGTTTCAGGCAAGATTGTTGGCATTATCGGCTTTGGACATATTGGGCAAGAAATCGCCAAATTATTGACTGGTTTTGGTGTTCACGTTTTGGCCTATGCGCGTCATGAGCGCAACGTTCCCAATGGTCGGATGGCTGACCTCGATGAAATCTTCCAACAGGCAGATTTTGTTGTTTCAGCTTTGCCCGCAACGCCAAGCACAACTGGCTTGATTGATCAAAAGGCCTTTGACCAGATGAAGACAAGTACGGTCGTAGTCAATGTTGGTCGTGGACCAGTGATTGATGAAGCTGCTATGATTGCTAGCTTAAAATCTGGTAAGATTGCTGCTGCAGGACTGGATGTGGTTAACCAGGAGCCAATTAGTCCGGATAACGAATTATTGTCCCTGCCAAATGCCTTTGTCTTGCCACACGTGGCAGCGCACTCCAAGGAAGCGGATTTTGAAGTGGCTAAAACGGCCGTTAAAAATGTCTTAGCAGTTTTCGAGGGCAAACCTGCTGAAGACCAAGTCAACGATTAAATCAATCGCAATTTTTGAAACTGGCTAGTCAAAAACAGGCTAGGCGGTTTTCCTGATTTTTGTTATACTAGAAATACGATGAAGGACCTAGTAGGGGTCAGCCAGTAGCAAAGCGAGCGGTGTCTAGTGTAAGACCGTCTGTTGGTGCCTCGAATTTCAGTCTGGAGACTTTGGCTTAACAGTCAACGGTAAGCCGCCGATACCGGCCAAGAGTGCTGGCCTTTTGGTCAGAAACTGGGTGGTACCGCGGAAGTTCTCTTACGTCCCTTATGTTGTGCGAACAACATAAGGGACTTTTTATTTGGAAAAAGAGGAAGATGAATGACATTAATTGATGAATTACAGGCAATTGCTAAGCAAGCTGAGGCCGATTTGGCAGTAACGGGAGCCGACTTAGAGCAAGTTCGGGTGGCTTACCTGGGTAAAAAAGGAAAAATCACGACAGTTTTGAAGTCGATGAAGGACCTTTCAATCGAAGAAAAGAAGGCTGTCGGCCAGGTCGGTAATCAGGTTCGCCAACAAATCCAAGATAGCTTAGCAACCATGAAGGCTATTCAAGAAAAAGCCGCAATGGATGCCAAGTTGCAGGCGGAAACGCTTGATGTAACACTGCCGGGAACACAGCCCAAGTTGGGTAATCGGCATGTGTTGCAACAGATTATGGATGAAATCGAAAGCCATTTCTTGGGATTGGGCTACCAAGTGATTGATGACCCAAACGATTCACCCGAAGTGGAAACGGATGAGTATAACTTTGAACGGGAAAACCTGCCGAAGGATCACCCAGCTCGTGATATGCAGGATACTTTTTATGTGACACCAGAAATTTTACTGCGGACACAGACATCACCCGTGCAGTCACGGGCGTTGGAAAAGCATGACTTTTCTAAGGGACCATTGAAGATGATTGCACCGGGGAAGGTTTACCGCCGTGACACCGATGATGCGACGCACTCACATCAATTCCACCAAGTGGAAGGTCTGGTTGTTGGTAAGAATATTACCATGGCTGATTTGAAGGGGACATTGTTGTCAATTATGCAGGAACTTTTTGGTGAAAAGCACCAAATTCGTCTGCGTCCATCGTACTTCCCGTTTACGGAACCATCTGTCGAAGTTGACGTTTCTTGGAACGAAGTGACGGAAGATACCAAGCCAGAAGATATTCGTTGGATTGAAGTTTTGGGCGCCGGAATGACCCATCCAAACGTTTTGAAGATGGATGGTGTTGATCCAAAAGAATACTCAGCCTTTGCCTTTGGCTTAGGCCCTGACCGTTTTGCCATGTTGAAGTATGGCGTGGAAGACATTCGGCAATTCTACTTAAACGACGTCCGGGTCTTGAATCAATTTAATAAGCGGGGAAACTAATCATGAAGACCAACTTAAAATGGTTAAACGAATACTTACAGCCAGGACTTGATTTGAGCGAACAGGCTGTCTTAGATTTGGCACAGCAAATTGAATTGACCAGTGTGGAATTGGAATCCGTTGGAACGGCTGCTGCTAAGCAGTCCGGTCTTGTGGTTGTCCGAGTTGATTCGGTTGTGCCACATCCGGATTCTGATCACATGGTGATTACACAGGTTTTTGATGGTCAAGAAACAATTCAGGTCGTGACCGGTGCACCAAACGTGGCTGAGGGGCAGTTAGTTGTTTTGGCCCGTGTCGGGGCTCAGATTATTGACCGTGAAAGTGGCGACTTGGTGACAATCAAAGAGGCAAAACTCCGTGGTGAAAGTTCATATGGCATGTTGGTTGCCTTGCAAGAAATTGGCGTAGCCGACGCTGTAGCACCACTGGACTTTGAGCAAGGCATTCACGTTTTCACAGAAGAAGATGGTGTCAAGCCTGGAGATGATGCACTCGCAGTTTTGGGCCTCAAGGATCCGATAATTGATACTGATTTAACCCCGAACCGGGCCGACCTTTTGTCGATGCGGGGGATGGCCTATGAACTGGCTGCCATGACTAACCAAAAGGTGATGCTACCCCAGACAACTGTCTTGAGTGATCAATCAGAGTCAAATGCCGTGGTGACGGTTGCCGGAAACGCTGATTTGGCAACGGGATATGCAGTCCGTGTTTTGGGGCAAGTTAAAAACAGCCCATCACCTCTCTGGTTGCAAAGTCGCCTGTGGAATGCAGGTTTCAAGCCAGAAAATAAGATTACTGATTTGGCCAATTATTGGCTCTTGCTGACGGGACAACCTTTGCATGTTTATGACTTGGATAAATTAGCAACGATGCAGTTGGAAGTTCGCTTGGCAAAAGAGGGCGAAACATTACCTCAAGGAGAAGAAGAAAAGATGGCTCTCCGTGCTGGCCAGGATATTGTGGTTGCGGCCGGTGATCAAATTGTGTCTTTGGCAGGAATTGCCACGAATCCAGCAGTTGCAGTGACAGCTGATACAACGAAGGTCGTTGTTGAAGCTGGTCAGTTTAACCCAAGTCTTTTGCGGCAAAGTGCTCGCCGTCATAACCTGCGATCAGAGTCTTCTTTCCGGTTTGAACGAGGAATTGACTTGGATCAAACTCTTGAAGTTCTGGATCAAGTGTCTGCTGAAATGGCTTTGTTGACCAAGGGGAAGATTGTTGTTGGTTTGAGCAAGTTTGGCTTTGCTTACCGGGCACCAGAAACGATTACTATCGGTCGGGATCGAATCAATCAAATTTTGGGAACGGATTTGTCAGTGGCAACAATTTCTGCTATTTTCAATCGCTTGGCGCTACCAATCGATGAAAAAACTGGTCAGTACACAGTAACCATTCCGGGTCGCCGGACGGATTTGACGATTCCAGCTGATTTGATTGAAGAGGTTGGCCGTCTTTACGGTTATGACAACCTACCAACGGCTTTGGTTGCAGGGCAAAGTACACCTGGTGATTTGACACCACGACAAAAGAAGATTCGTGCTAGTCGAGAAATTATGGAAAGTCTCGGATTTGATCAGGCCATTTCCTATGTCTTGACAACACCTGAAAAAGCAACAGCTTTTAATTTGGATCGAAACCGGGCTGTGGTGGCCTTGGACTACCCAATGTCATCGGATCGGACGACTATTCGACAAAATCTTGTGTCTGGTTTGTTGGATGACGTGGCCTATAACGTGGCTCGCTCGATTAAGGACATTGCCCTCTACGAGCAGGGACGAATTTTCTTGGCGCAAGGCGAAAACGTGCAGCCGGAAGAACGTGAGCACTTAGCCGGTGTTTTGGTCGGCAATGTGGCTGAATCGAGCTGGCAAACGGGTGAAAAAGATGAGACTGCTGATTTTTATGATATCAAGGGTCGGCTAGAGGTGTATTTACAAACGATTGGCCTTGATTCAAATGCAGTTCGCTTTGAACAAAGTTCACAACATGAAGCCATGCATCCGGGGCAGACGGCAGATGTTTATCTTGGTTCAACTTACCTTGGCTTTGTTGGTCAAATTCATCCGGCTGTTTTGGCGAATGCCAAGTTGCCGGCAGTCTTTGCCTTTGAAATTGACCTGGAAGCAGTCATTGCTCATTCACAGGCACCGGTTGCTTATCAACCTGTTTCAAAGTATCCACAGATTAGTCGTGATTTGGCTGTCTTGGTTGATGACAGTATCGACCAACAGCAGGTCTTTGACGTGATTAAAGCAAATGGTGGGGCTTACCTTCAAAATGTTACTTTCTTTGACTTGTATACGGGTCAGGGGCTGCCAGTGGGGAAGAAGTCGTTGGCGTATGAGTTGACCTATCAAGACAAGACTGACACCCTAGTTGAACCGGTTGTCACAGCAGCCTTTGAAAAGATGACGGCAACTTTGACAGCGGAATTAGGTGCGGAAATCCGCTGATTTTGATTGTCATGTTGTAACAAAAACGATATAATTAGGGTAAAACCAAAAACAAGTAGGATAGCCCTTATGGCAAAAATTATTATTAACGGTGGCCACAAGATTTCAGGTGCGGTAACCATTGGCGGAGCTAAGAACTCAACGGTTGCATTGATTCCCGCCGCAATTCTGGCCGACACGCCGGTCAACTTTGACAACGTTCCACAAATTTTAGATGTTAAAAACTTACAGTATATTCTCGCTGCGATGAACGTTCGTTCTAATTTCGCGAATGGTGATCTTTCGATTGATCCAACCACAATCACGGAATCTGAATTGCCTTCAACGGCCATTAAATCATTGCGGGCCTCTTATTACTTCATGGGAGCGTTGCTGGGCCGCTTTGGTCGAGCAACGGTGACTTTTCCTGGTGGTGATAACCTCGGATCACGACCAATCGATCAGCACATTAAAGGCTTTGAAGCATTGGGTGCAACGGTGACTGAAGTTGGTGATGTGATTACCCTTGACGCAACTGCCCACGGCTTGACAGGGGCGCGGGTAACTCTTGATACGGTTTCTGTTGGGGCTACTATCAATATTATTTTGGCTGCCGTAAGGGCTAAGGGGCAGACGATTATTGAAAACGTGGCCAAGGAACCGGAAATTATCGATATTGCGACTTTCTTGAACAACATGGGGGCCAATATCCGTGGCGCTGGAACCGATACGATTCGCATCACAGGTGTTGACCGCTTGGAAGCGCGTAATACCCACACAGTGATTCCCGATCGGATTGAGGCGGGCACGTACATGGCCATGGCTGCGGCCTTTGGTGATGGTGTCACCATCAAAAACGTCATTCCAGAACACTTGGAGTCCTACACTTCAAAGTTGTTGGAAATGGGTGTTGATATGCAGATCGGTGAGGATTCAGTCTTTATTGGGCCAAGCCATGATTTGAAGCCTGTTGCCATTAAGACGATGCCATATCCTGGTTTTGCGACTGATTTGCAACAACCGATCACACCACTTTTGTTTTTAGCTGAAGGCGAAAGCACGATTACTGAGACCATCTATCCAATGCGTAATAAGCATATTGCCGAATTGCGACGGATGGGTGCAGAGTTATCGTCATTAAACCCAGGTGAAATCAAGGTCAACCATTCTGAACGTTTAGTTGGCGCAACGGTGGAAGCGGCTGAGATTCGTGCAGGCGCCGCCTTGGTCATTGCCGGGATTATGGCCGATGGTCAAACCGTGATTGAAAACGCCACTCATATTTTGCGAGGTTACGACCGCTTGGCTGATAAATTAGCTTCTTTGGGCGTTGATTTAACAATTGAAGGTGTTGATTTAATTAACTTGATGCCTTAACCTTGCATGGATAATATCGCTGTGATAAAATAGTTAAGTTAATAACTGACTCTGATTTAATAAAATCAGGGCGCTAAGGAGATACTCATGAAAAAAGAAATCCATCCAGATTACCGTCCAGTTGTCTTTATTGATGCCGCAACTGGTAAGAAGTTCTTGTCAGCATCTGTTGTTGCAACTGACACAACTACTGATTTTGAAGGTCAAGAATATCCATCAGTACGTATGGAAATCACTTCAGATTCACACCCATTCTACACTGGTAAGCAGAAGTTTACTCAAGCTGATGGTGCGGTTGACAAGTTTAACAAGAAGTTTGCTAACTTCGGCTTCAAGAACAACGACTAAGTTGTTGGATAAAAACGCTCACCTCGGTGGGCGTTTTTTCTTGGCTTGTGGAAAAAGCATTTGTTGGCGGTGAGTTAGCACCAAGCAGAGTGTTGGAGGCATGATGGCAAAGACAATCGTACCTGTTAAATTACATGAAAAGTTGACGGTCACTATCAAAGAAATTCGCCAAAATGGGATGGGGATGGCCTTTTTAGCTGGCTTTTCCGAGTATCCGATTTATTTAGCTGATGCCATGCTTGGTGAGGAAGTTCAAATTGAAATTATCCAGGTGGATAAGTATTCCGCCTATGGAAAAATTTTGGCATGGGCTAAAGCGAGTACTGGACGCAAAAATCAGGACCGGCAATATTTGGTTGAGGCCGGGACGGCGCCCTTGGTCAACTGGGCCTATGCCAATCAAAAGGCATTTAAACAACAGATCGTGCAAAAAAAATTTCACGATGCTGGTCTGCAAGTGACTGTTGCTGATCCGATTACGATGGACACAACGCCAACTTACTACCGCAACAAAACAGTTGTTCCCCTTAAGTGGCAGGATGGGCAGCTTTTATCCGGCTTTTATCAACGGGGTAGTCACCATTTGGTACCGATGGAAGACTACTATGTCAATGATGCCAGGGTAGACCAAGTGATTATCATCGTCCGTGAGATTCTTGCTAAACGAGGTATCTCTGCCTATGATCCGGACCAAGAAAAGGGGGCCATTCGTTATGTGATGGTTCGCCGAGGCTATTATAGCCAACAGTTAATGGTGGTTTTGGTGACCAATGAGGATGCCTTGTCTGATGAGGCGGGACTCGTCGATGATATTGTGGCTGCCTTGCCCGATTTGACATCCCTAATCTTAAACTTTGCACCCAAAAAAGATTATGTCCAATTAAGCGCCAACAACCGTGTTCTCTTTGGACAGGCGGTCATTGAAGATACATTGCTTGGGAAAAAGTTCTTAATTGGCCCAAATTCCTTTTATCAAGTTAACCCGGTAATGACAGAAAAGCTGTATCAAAAGGCAGCTGACTTGGCTGATTTGAAGCCGACGGATGTCGTCATTGATGCCTATGCGGGGATTGGAACAATTGGAATTTCAGTCGCCGACCGTGTCAAGGAAGTGATTGGTGTTGAGGTCGTACCAGGAGCAGTACTGGATGCTAAGAAGAATTTGGCATTAAATCAGATTGACAATGCCAGTTACATTGAGCGCGATGCCCCGGATCAGTTTGAAGATTGGCAAAAGCAAGGGTTTCAACCAGACGTTGTCTTTGTTGACCCACCACGACGGGGGTTGACGCCAAAGTTAATTGAAAAAACTGCTGAAATGGGTCCTGAGCGCGTGGTTTACGTTTCTTGTAACCCTGTGACTGCTGCCCGCGATGTCGCCTTGTTTCAAGACTTGGGTTACGAGATTAAGGGGCCGGTTGTTCCGGTGGACCAATTTCCTCAAACTGCCCATATTGAGACGATTACCGTTTTACAAAAGAACGAAAACTAAGTGCTATTTAAAACAGATGATGGTTGTTTATAAGGCATTAAGATTACGTACCATTGATATCAGAAGATGGTTGTTTATAAATAAAACTAAGCGTCACCCAAATTTTTACTAAACAAGGAAATTAATTGCTATGAACCTTTCATTACAGACAATCGCACAAGCAACTAAGGGTAGTCTACAGGGACCGGCCAATCAAATGGTGACGGGTGTTGCCTTTGATTCCCGCCAGGTCAAAGCCGGGGACCTGTTTGTTGCCCTAGTTGGTGATCAAGATGGCCATGATTATATTGGCCAGGCACTCAAAAATGGGGCAACCGGTGTTCTAGCACAGACACAACATGTTATTGATGGGACTGTACCAGCGGTAGTGGTTGACGATACCTTGGTGGGCCTGCAGGCATTAGCAAAGTTTTACCTGCAAACGGTTCAGCCAAAGGTCGTTGCCATTACTGGTTCGAATGGAAAAACGACCACCAAGGACATGGTTGCTGCGATTTTAGCTACGAAGTATCAAACCTTTAAGACGCCGGCTAATTTTAATAATGAAATTGGTCTGCCGGTGACCATTTTGACGATGCCAGAGACAACTGAGGTTTTGGTCTTGGAGATGGGCATGGACCGCCCGGGTCAGTTGACGGCTTTGTCAACATTGGCTCAACCTGATTTGGCCGTCATTACCATGATTGGTGAGGCTCATCTTCAATTCTTTAAGACACGAGCTAACATTGCCAAAGCCAAGTTGGAAATTATTGCTGGCCTAAAGCCGAATGGGGAATTGTTGATTCCAACAGATGAGCCACTCTTGCAGGACGCCAAAGGGTTGCCAGCCAAGACGGTTAGTTTTGGGCCGGAACCAAATGACTGTGTCGAGACGTTACAGGAGACAAAATTTAGTGATCAGGGTCAAGAATTTGCAATTCCGCTCCTGGGCCGTTATAATGTTAGGAATGCCTTGGCGGCAATTCGTGTTGGCCAAGCTTTCGGTTTGGACCTCCAAACGATTGCTTTAGCCTTGAAAAATTTTGCGTTAACGAAAAACCGCACCCAGTTACTGACAGCAGCTAATGGGGCAATGGTCATTTCGGATGTTTATAACGCCAATCCAACGGCCACCAAAGAAGTTTTGACAGCGTTGGCAAAGGATCATACTGAAAATTTAGTCTTAGTTCTTGGCGATATGCTTGAACTTGGTGAAGCGGCACCGGCTCTCCACGCTGACTTAAAGGAAGCCGTCTTGCAGGCACAACCAAAAGCCGTTTACCTGGTTGGCCCTTTGATGGTGGAAAACCTAGGAACAGCGTTGCAGGAAACGTTGTTATCTGAGCAGGTTCACTTATATCAAACGGACCAGTTGGCAGCACTCATGACTGATTTGACAAAAAACCTTAGTGCCAATGATTGTGTCTTCTTGAAGGCCAGTCATGGCATCCACTTGGAAAAGGTGGTGGACTATTTGGTTGCTGATCAAGGCAAGCAGGGTGGAAGCCATGCTTAAACGGGTTGATCTTTTTCCAGAAAAAGTAAAAACACTCTGGTATCGGGATCATTGGCTAGCTTTGTCAACGATTATCTTGATTATTCTTTTTATTGGGGGAGCAATTGGTTTAGCAAAGTTAACTAAGGCTAGTCCACAAGCGATTTTGTCTAAACAAAAAATATTTTCGGCCGATAATGTTAAAAATTTAAAAAAAGACATTGGTCCGCAAAATCAGACTGCTCAAGCAATTGACCAGAAATTAAAGAGTGCAGATTTTACTGGAACAGCCTTAGTCATTAAGGATGGCAAAATTATTTTAAACCAGGGTTATGGATTTGCTAATTATAGTCAGCAGATGCCCAACAGTGCCCAAACGGTTTATCATATTGCTTCTTCCGCTAAATTTTTGACAGCTGTTTTAGTCGGTCAGGCGGTTTCTGAAAAGAAGCTTTCCTATGATGACCACTTGAGTCAGTTTTACCCCAACATTGCCAATGCTGATCAGATTTCGATTCGCGACTTATTGACGATGACCTCTTCTTTGCAGCAAAAGTTGCAACCCACGACTTTTACTTCTGACCAAGATAATGCTCAGTTCTCGGCCGATAATACGCAGGAAACCGGAGTGGCGATTGGTTCTGGTGCTGGTTGGTCGTATCAGCCGGTTAATTACCGATTGTTGGCTGGTATTTTAATGAAAATTTCGGGTCAGTCCTTTGACAAAATGGTTAAAGACTACTATAACAAGCAGTACGAGCTCGGAATTGATGATTATACACGGTTTGCAGAGGATCATCAGGCTGCCTTAGGTTATCAAAAGGATCTCACCAGTCCAACCGGTGTTACTAAGGTTGAAAATGAGCGAGAGACTGGAACTGGGAACCTGGCAATGTCAGCTGGGATGCTTTACCGGGCTTATTGGCTCTTCTTCCATGGTGCTTTCTTCCAAAACCCAATGGCTCTTTTAGTCCAGCACTTGCCGGCTCACTATGTCTCAGGTCTTTACCGCTATGGTAATATTTATACCTCTCATGGGATTTTTAATGGTTTTGAGCCGTCCGTTGTTTTGGGCAAGAATAGCCAGGACGCTGTGCTTTTATTGGCAAATCAGTATTACCATGGTCACAGCTTTGAGGGTCTCTCACATGACCTATATGAGAAGTTAACAGGAACGAAGGTTCCTTCCTAAACACTAGTCAGCCCAGCTAGACTATAAACTGCTTGGCGTATTTTTGACGTGCTGGTGGCACGTTATGATGGAAACGGCTCAGAAATGAGTCAGGGCGCGCTGACCCAGTGCGCAAAAAGGAGATAATTTTGAAGTTTAATGAACTCGGCTTGTCACAAGCCATTTTGCAGTCAATCGAAGCCCACGGCTACGTTGAAGCAACCCCCATCCAAGAAAAAACAATTCCTTTGACCTTAGCTGGTAAGGATGTTATCGGTCAAGCTCAAACAGGAACTGGTAAGACAGCCGCTTTTGGTTTGCCAATCTTGGAAAACATCGACTTGAATGATCAAAACATCCAAGCCGTGATCATCTCACCGACACGAGAATTAGCAATCCAGACTGCTGAAGAATTGAAGAAGCTTGGTTCTGACAAGTCAGTCAACGTTCAAGTGGTCTTCGGTGGTGCCGATATCCGCCCACAAATTAAGGGCTTGAAGTCCCATCCACAAATTTTAGTTGGAACTCCGGGTCGTTTGTTGGACCATATTAACCGTAAGACTGCCAAGCTTTTCGGTGTGAAGACATTGGTTTTGGATGAAGCCGATGAAATGTTGAACATGGGCTTTTTGGATGACATTGAGGCCATCATCGCTCAAGTTCCTGACCACCGTCAGACATTGTTGTTCTCGGCAACAATGCCTGAAGCTATCAAGCGAATCGGGATGAAGTTTATGACTAATCCTGAATATATCCAAATCAAGGCTAAGCAATTGACAACTGATTTGGTTGATCAATACTTCATTCGTGTTCGTCACGAAGAAAAGTTTGATGCCCTGACTCGGACAATCGATATTCAAGAACCATTCTTGGGGATTGTCTTTGGTCGGACAAAGCGTCGAGTAGAAGAATTGGCCCGTGGATTGGAAGCCCGGGGATACCGTGCCGCTGGTTTACACGGTGATTTGACACAACAAATGCGTTCACGTGTCTTGGACCAATTTAAGGCCCATGAAATTAACCTCTTGGTTGCAACCGATGTTGCTGCTCGTGGGTTGGATGTTAAGGACGTGAGTCACGTTTATAACTTTGATATTCCACAAGATCCAGAATCATATGTTCACCGTATTGGCCGTACTGGTCGTGCCGGTGCCGAAGGTGTTTCAGTAACATTGGTTGCACCAAATGAAATGGATTACTTGCGTGCTGTTGAAGAATTAACGAAGAAGCGTATGACGCCATTGCAACCAGCAACATTGAAGGAAGCCCGGATTGGTCGAATTAACGGGGCCATTGATACCGCAGCCGCAACAATTAAAGGCTTGAACCCCGCTGAATTGCAAGAACAAGTTAACCAAATGACGTCGCAATTCACAGCTGAACAATTGGCTGCTGGTTTGTTGGCTGCTGTGGCTGGGTTGGATAAGCAAAACGCGCCAGTTGTTTTGTCACGTGAACGTCCTTTGCCTCGTCGCAAGGGTGGTTCATCATCACGTCGTGGTGGCTACCGTGGTGGGAACCGCCGTTCAAATGGTAATGGTGGTGGCTATCGCGGCAATGGCG
Organism: Fructobacillus americanaquae; assembly: GCF_024029775.1. Taxonomy (GTDB): domain Bacteria; phylum Bacillota; class Bacilli; order Lactobacillales; family Lactobacillaceae; genus Fructobacillus; species Fructobacillus americanaquae. The sequence goes on along the minus strand of NZ_CP097122.1, from coordinate 531,021 downwards.
GTGGTCGTCGTAATGGTAATGGTGGCGGTTACCGTGGTGGGAACCGTTCACATTCTGAAAACCGCGATAACCGTGGTGGACATCAAGGTGGTGGCAATCGCCGCCGTCGTGACTTTACTGTTCGCGAAAAAGACTAAAATAGATACAATACAAATCGGTCGGTTTTATGGCTTACAAAGTGTAAAACCTTCTGTCATCGTGATGAACCCCGAAATTTTGACAAACAAATTTCGGGGTTTTCTATGACCAAATAATCAGAAAGAAGGAAAAATTACTAGTGATCATCTTTGGTGCAATCAGGATAGTGGTGCCAAACTGATTCTTCAAGGCTATCCAATGAGATATCCTAATTTTGGGGTTCAAATCATAATCAAGCAGTTTTTTTGCCTTTATCTCGTTATAATGGATATTAGAACTATAGTTGGGAGAACCGTTAGTGCAGAGAATTGAAGAGGCCTTGGCCTATATTCATGGCCGGCCAAAAGCTGGTAAAAAAGATAGCTTCACCCGCTTAGAGGCCCTGATGACGGCTTTGGATCATCCCGAAGATCATCTGCCGGAAACCATTCATATTACTGGCACGAATGGCAAGGGTTCAGTTGCAACCATGGTGACTGTTGTTGCTCAGGCAGCTGGTCTGCGTGTTGGAACTTTTACGTCGCCATTTATGACTGACTTTCGGGAACGGTTTCAAATCAATGGCGAACTAATCACACCGGCTGATTTGATTTTTTATACTGGTCAAGTTCAGAAAGCAACTGACCAAGTAGAGCAGGCATCTGCGGGTCAGCTGACACCAACTGAATTTGAAGTTGTGACGGCTATTATGTTCCTCTACTTTGCCGATCAAGACCTGGATTTGGCTGTAGTTGAAGTTGGGATTGGGGGCCGTTTTGATTCGACCAATATTTTAAAGACAACCAAGGTTGCCGTCATAACGACTGTGGCTTTGGATCACCAGGCAATGCTTGGTGACACAATCGCAGCCATCGCTGGTCAAAAAGCCGGAATTATCAAGCCGGGAGCAAAAACGGTGATTGGCCCAGGGGTCACAGCTGAAGCGAAAGAAGTGATTGAAGCTCAAGCCCAAGAGATGGGCAGTCCAGTATTGGTGGCGCAGGTTGGGCCTTTCCAGTCAGCTTTGCCGGGGAGCTTTCAAGCCGACAATACAGCGACCGCAGTGTTAGCACTGAAAACTTGGCGACCTGATTTGCAAGATGAAGTGATTCAAGCAGGCTTGAATCGGACTTTTTTGGCCGGACGCTTTGAACAAATTCAGCCAAAGATTTATTTAGATGGAGCCCATAACCAGGCTGGTATTCAGGCCTTGCATCAGTCAATTAAGGAAAATCTGGTAGGTCCTGTGACAGTTATTATTGGATCTTTGGCCGATAAAAATGTTGATTTAGCTTTCTTGGAACTTGAACAAGACCCGCAGATTACGTTGGCTTTGGTGACATTTGATGGCGTTGCCGGCCGACCTGGCCTACAAAAAGACCAGATGAACTTAGCAAATCAGGACCTGATTTGGTATGATTCATTGGACCAGGCCTTCAGTGAAAATCTGCAGCAAACTGTTGTGATTACAGGTTCTTTGTATTTTATTAGTGATGTTAGGAGAAAATTATGCCAGAAAAAGTCTTAAGCCCACGACTAATCTTGAGTATTTTGGCGATTGCCTTACTTGGGTTTACGGATATTATGTTGGAAACAGCTTTGAACGTTTCCTTCCCAGCCTTGATGAAACAATTACATGTTGATTCAGCAACGGTCCAGTGGTTGACCTCCGGGGTGATTTTATTGACATCCATGATTGTCATTATGTCGCCTTGGCTCAAGGCCCGCTTTAGTAACCGATCTCAGTTTATGGTGGCCGGGGTTGTGTCATTGATTGGAATTTTCATTGATGCAACCTCTAACCAGTTTGGCCTCATTCTTTTTGGCCGCCTGTTGCAGGGAGTTGGTGCCGGTGTTGGTCTACCACTAATGAACAATGTGGTCTTTGAGCAGGTTCCTGATAACCGGCGGGGGACGATGATTGGTTTAGCCTCTTTAATTGTTTCCTTTTCGCCGGCTTTGGGCCCAGCCTTTGGTGGCTTCTTAACGGCCTATTACGGTTGGCACATGATTTTCTGGGTGGTTTTGCCAATCCAACTCTTTGCCCTAATCGTTGGTTGGTTTACCATTCAGCAAATTGATCCGCTGAAGAAAGCCCGCTTTGATTTGATTGGTTGGCTATTGTTATCCTGCTTCTTTGTTGGCGGTTTAATCACGGTTGACCGCTTGTCTGGTCATGGTCTTTTCAATATTTTGAGCTTGACGGCATTAGCAGTGATGTTAATTGGTATCTTCGGATATTATTTCTATGCTCAAAAAGAAGCGGAGCCACTACTTTCACCAAAGATGTTTGCACTGCCAATGTTTCGCCAGGCAGTCTTAGCGGCCGTCTTAATTCAGGTTGTCAACTTAACCTTTAACTACGCAATTCCAATGGGGCTACAGTTAGTTTTGAAGCAAAGTTCAAGCGTTGCGGGTCTGTCTCTTTTCCCTGGTGCTATTGGTTTTGCCATTATGTCGATTATCTCTGGAAACTTGTATGATCGCTTTGGTCCTAAACTGCCGAATGCGATTGGTCTAGGATTCATTGTCCTTGGTATGGTATGGATTGTCTTGGTACCATTTACCGTTTGGTCGATGACGATTGCCTTTGTGATTACCCAGTTAGGTGGTGGTTTCTGGTTTGGAAACAATATGACCAATGCCATTTCACATCTCGACCGAGCATTTCATAGTGCTGGTAACTCGATTTTTTCAGCGGTTAACAATTACTCAGCCGCTGTTGGAATCGCCTTGGCTGCTTCGATTATTTCAATTTTCCAAAAGGGTGCAACGAATATGTCTGCAGCAACATTGAATGGTATTCAGTGGACTTATCGTTTTGATGTCATCCTAATTGCTTTGGCTGTTTATCTGTCGATGAAGGTCATGAAAGGTGCCGGTGATGGCCCAATGGTCATTAAGGATTAGAGCCGTTTTGCTTTTTTGATAATTTTAACCTGGTTTTTTCGTCTGATTGCTTGAAGGAGAATTGCAATATGATGAAAAATCAGGTTTTTAATTTTTACGAGGCTATTGGTGAGAACGGCCAAAAGAATAGTGAGATTTTTCAGCTGTATTTTCCTGAAAAATATTTTTTTTGGGAACTCGATTATGAGACAAAGACTGATTTTATCGCTGAAAATCCTGGACCGAACCGGGCGTTGTTAATCGCGATGCACTTAGGTGTGGCTTTTTTGTCGGAACGAAGACCAATCTTACTTTCTGCCCGACATTCCAACATGGTTGGCGCTTTTGCAAAGGAAAAATTAGGCCTCTTAAAGCAAGAACAACTTTTTTTGGCTCTTTTGAATACACAATTAGACGTAATTGGTTGGGAAGTCGTCTTTGTCGGTACCCTGACTGAGGTGGCTGCTTCACCGCGCGAAATTTTTCAACGAGCCCTATTAGCCAATGCCTATGCCATTATCATTGCTCATAACCATCCGTCGGGGAACTTACGACCTTCAGTTCAAGACAAGCAATTTACTAAGCGACTATATCAGCTAGGGCAGGACTTAAGCTTGCCACTCCTTGATGCTTTTATTGTGACTAATGACGGCTATTGGTCGATGCAAGAAAACGCTCAATTGTTGGGAGGCGAAATTGATGAAACTACCGATTTTGTTTAGAAATTTCTGATTTTCCCTTTCATTACGAACCCATAAAAATGGTAAAATACTCTTAGTATAAGCACCAGAGAGGATCGAAAGATGACTGCAAAAATTGTGATGATTGGTGGGGGTTCGGGTTTGCCCGTGATTATTCGCCCACTAATCCAGCATGATGTTGATTTGACGGCAATTGTAACGGTTGCTGATGATGGTGGGTCTTCTGGCTTATTGCGTGATTATGTCAACATTATTCCACCTGGGGATATCCGCAATATCTTAGTCGCCATGTCATCCGGTGATCAGGAATTACTAGACCTTTTTCAGTATCGCTTTAAAACAAATGATGCTTTTTTGGCAAAACATGCAGTTGGCAACCTCTTGATTGCCGCTTTAACAGAAATGACTGGCGATATTTCGGTCGCTATTGCCCGTTTGGCTCATTACTTGAAAATTAAGGGTCATGTCTACCCTGTTGCGAAGCAGCCATTAATTTTACATGCTCAGACAAAAAATGGTCAGTTTTTGGAGGGCGAGGCTGCCATAACTGCTGCTCACCAGGCTTTAAATCATGTCTGGGTAGAGCCAAGCCAAGCAGAAAAAGAAATAGTAGCTTGTCCTGAGGCAATTGAAGCTATTCTAGCAGCTGATTTAATTGTCTTTGGGCCAGGATCACTCTTTACGTCAATTTTGCCTAACATTGTTGTTCCCGGGATTAAAGAGGCGTTGCAAGCGACCAGTGCTAAGCAGGTCTATATTGCTAATATTATGACCCAAAAAGGGGAAACGGATTCTTACACCGACGCTGAACATTTGGCTGTTCTCAACCGTCATTTAGGGCAAAATCTGGTTGATTTTGTTTTAACCAATAATCAAGAGGTGCCGGCAGATTTTGTTGACTACCAAAAGTGGGGTGAAATTTCAAAGCAAGTTGTCCAAGACCCGGACAAAATTCGACAAGAGGGTGCCCAAAGTATCTCCAAGGATTTTTTGGCTTTGCGTGATGCTGGTGCCTTTCATGATGGGGACAAAGTGGCCGACGTATTGGTTTCACTAACAAAGGAGTAAGATGTCTTACGCAGCAGAAGTGAAAAAAGAATTAACCGGTCGAATGGTTTCAGATGACGCTGCCAAGTCAGAATTAGCTGCCTTGTTGCAGATGAATGGTGTTTCGACTTTGGGGATGAACCAAGAAATCCGAGTTCAAACAGAAAATCCGGCCATTGCGCGCCGGATTTACACCTTGATTAAGCAAATTTACCCAACGGCGGTGGTGGAAGTTCAGGTTAATCAACGGGCTGCCCTATCGGATCGAAAAAAACTTTTGGTTGTTTTGCAAAGTCAGGTGGACCAAATTCTAAAAGAGCTTGGTGTGGATCCATTGGGGATTAACCAGGAGGTACCGGCCTGGCTATTGGACAGTTCAAAAAAGCAACAAGCTTTTTTGCGCGGGGCTTTTTTGGCTTCTGGGTCGGTTAACTCACCCGAGAAGGCGAATTACCATTTGGAAATCTACACTGGCCATGAAGAATTAGCTGAGCAGCTAGTGGCCTTGATGACAAATTTTACTCTTCAAGTCAAGGTAACCCCGCGGCATTCCGGTTACATTGTTTATATGAAGCGGGCTGAAAAAATTGTTGACTTTTTAAAACTAATTGGCGCGGTTCACACGATGCTGCATTTTGCTGATATTCGCATTGCCCGTGACACTCGCAATTCGGTTAATCGAATGAATAATGCCGACGTTGCCAATATGCAACGGACCGCTGATGCTGCTAATAGTCAAGTTCAAGCTATCTTGATAATCCAAAAGGAGATTGGCGACTTGGATGAGTTGCCTGCCAAATTAGCTGATTTTGCCAGAGCCAGACTAGATCATCCTGATGGTTCATTGGCTGAAATTGGTGCTCTTCTGGAAATCTCAAAATCAGGAGCCAACCATCGCATGCGCAAGTTAGCGAAATTAGCTGATTTAATCCAATCTGGTGGGGATTTTGATTTAGATAATGTTTAATTTGAAATCGTTCGTTTTGATTTTAGTTTCTTGATAAAGTACGTTACAATAATATTTTAAGAACAGCAAAAAGGAGTATTGCTATGTGGCCAGGAGTAATAGAACAAACCGCAAATGGGCGTGAGTCATATGACTTGCCTTCCCGTTTATTGAAGGATCGCATTATTTTGGTTCAAGGTGAGGTTGAGGATAGTATGGCAACGTCAATTGTTGCCCAGCTACTTTTCTTGGAAGCTCAAGATCCTGAAAAGGAAATTGCAATGTATATCAACTCTCCAGGTGGGTCTGTGACCGCTGGTTTGTCGATTACAGATACGATGAACTTCATTAAGGCTCCGGTGACCACGATTGTCATGGGCTTGGCTGCTTCAATGGGAACAATCATTGCTGCATCCGGTGAAAAGGGACACCGTTTTATGTTGCCAAATGCTGAATACCTGATTCATCAACCAATGGGTGGGGCTGCCGGTGGTACCCAGCAAACCGACATGGCCATTATTGCTGACCAACTGACTAAGACTCGGAACAAGTTGAACAAAATCTTGGCTGATGGTTCTGGTAAAAGTCTGGCTGAAATTGCTCATGATACGGAACGCGATTTTTGGATGTCTGCTGAAGAGACTTTAGAATATGGTTTGATTGATGGAATCATGGAAAAGGCCGGTGAAAAGCCAATTACTTTGAAAAAATAAGTAATTTAACCAGATTTTTTGACTAATTTTAGTGTATAATATTGTTAGAAAGTTAATTTGGAGGACGAAAATGAAAGTTTTTGCTTATGGCATTCGTGATGATGAAAAGCCAGCTTTGGAAGATTGGGAAAAGAAAAACCCAGATGTAACGGTTGGTTACACTCAGGAATTATTGACGCCTGAAACTGCTCAATTGGCTAAGGGATCTGATTCAGCTGTTGTTTACCAACAGTTGGATTATACAAAGGAAACTTTGACGGCTTTGGCTGAAGTCGGAGTAAAGAACTTGTCTTTGCGTAACGTCGGCACTGACAACGTTGATTTCGATGCTGCCAAGGAATTGGGCTTCAACGTATCAAACGTGCCAGTTTATTCACCAAATGCTATCGCAGAGCACTCAATGATTCAGTTGTCTCGTTTGCTTCGTCGTACAAAGCCAATGGATGCAAAGGTTGCTAAGCATGATTTGCGCTGGGCACCAACTATTGGTCGTGAAATGCGGATGCAAACTGTTGGTGTTATCGGTACTGGTAACATTGGTCGTAAGGCAATTAATATCCTGAAGGGCTTCGGTGCTAAGGTAATTGCTTACGATAAGTTCCCTAATAAGGAATTACAAGAAGAAGGATTGTACGTTGATTCATTGGATGACTTGTATGCACAAGCCGATGCCATTTCATTGTATGTTCCTGGTGTTCCTGAAAACCATCACTTGATCAACAAGGATAGCATCGCTAAGATGAAGGACGGCGTTGTCTTGGTTAACGTTTCTCGTGGAAACTTGATGGATATTGATGCCGTTATCGACGGTTTGAACTCAGGTAAGGTTTCTGACTTTGCCATGGATGTTTATGAAAACGAAGTTGGCTTGTTCAACGAAGACTGGTCAGGTAAGGAATTCCCTGATCCAAAGATTGCGGACTTGATTGCTCGTGACAATGTCTTGGTTACGCCACACATCGCCTTTTATACTACTAAGGCTGTCGATGAAATGGTTCACCAATCATTTGATGCTGCTGTTGCTTTTGCTAAGGGTGAAACACCAGCGATCGCTGTTAAGTTTTAATCGATTTATAAGAAGCTAGGACTAGTTGTTCCTAGCTTTTTTTCTTTGCTGGTTGCTTTAGTTAATTAAAAAATTAATAGAAGCGATTAGTTATTCAGCTTAAGTTTCTATTGGTAAGCGGTGTTAAGAAAAAAATTACGATTTTATAATTGGACAATTTAATTGACCTTTTAATCAAAAGAGCGTATTATACTTTTAGCGATAAATAACTCGATTAATGGAGGTCGAAATGAAAGTTTTTGCTTATGGAGTTCGTGATGACGAAGTACCGGCTTTGAAAAGCTGGCAAGAAGAAAATCCCACTGTTGAGGTTGATTACACGAATGAAGTCTTGACCGCTGATACAGTTGCTTTAGCTAAGGGAGCCACTTCTGTTGTCACTTTACAGCTCGACCCTTATCGGGCAGATGTCTTAGAAGGATTGGCTGATTTGGGTATCAAGAACCTGTCCTTACGCAATGTTGGAACGGAAACAATTGATTTTGTAGCGGCCAAGCATTTAGGCTTTAACCTTTCAAACGTTCCCATTTATTCACCAAATGCCATTGCAGAACACGCGATGATTCAATTGTCTCGTTTGCTGCGCCGGACGAAGCCAATGGATGCAAAGGTTGCTAAGCATGATTTGCGTTGGGCACCAACTATTGGTCGTGAAATGCGGATGCAAACTGTTGGTGTTATCGGTACTGGTAACATTGGTCGTAAGGCAATTAATATCTTGAAGGGCTTCGGCTCTAAGGTAATTGCTTACGATAAGTTCCCTAATAAGGAATTACAAGAAGAAGGATTGTACGTTGATACTTTGGATGAACTTTTTGCTCAAGCCGATGCCATTTCATTACACGTACCAGGTGTTCCTGAAAACGTTCACTTAGTTGATGAGGAAAGCCTTGCGAAGATGAAGGATGGCGTTGTGATCGTCAATACATCACGGGGAAACTTAATCGATACAGATGCTGCGATTGCTGCTTTGGACTCTGGTAAGATTTCTGCTTTGGCCTTGGATGTCTACGAGGGGGAGGTAGGTATCTTTGAGCATGATTGGTCGTATGAAAAGCTACCTGATGCAAAGTTGGCTTACTTGATCGCTCGTGACAATGTTTTAATCACGCCACACGTTGCCTTTTATACAACAAAGGCAATACACGCGATGATTTACCAATCAATGAATGCTGCATTAGCCTTTGCTAATGATGAAAAACCAGACAACGCGTTAGAATATTAATGATTTTAGCTAAAACCAGGAATGGTTTTAGCTTTTTTGATATAAAAAACAATAAATTACGAACTATAATAATCTAGTTATGAATTTCACGTTAAGTTTTAGTGATTTATAAGTGAAATAATAATGATTATAAACAAGTGAAAGTCTATTAAATTAGGACAACCAGCACAAAAATATCTGTAATGGACTTCACAATTTAAAAAAGACCTGTTATACTATTTTATGCAATATAAAAACTTCACAATTATGAGACGTGAAGCGGAGGAAAAATATGACAACAGCAGAACAATTTTCCGGCAAAACGCCATTGGGCGTGAAGGATTTTTTCTTTAAGGTTCTTTCCGGATCCGCCCAAGGAATTTTAATTGGTGTGTTACCATCAGCCGTGATGAAGTACATCATTCAATTTTCCGGTTTGGGTAAAACAACTCTTGGGGCTGATTACTCAGCCATTTTGACACTTTTTACATCAATGATTCCATTCCTAATCGGAATGGCTGTGGCGATGAACTTCAAGATGAAGGCGCTTGACACGGGTGTTGTGGCACTGGCGACAGTTGCTGCTTCCAACTCAATCCAATGGGCAATGGTTAAAGCTGGCACGGTACATCCCGTTTCTGGTAAGACATTAGCTGTTCCAACCCGGCTCTTTGTTGCTAACGGCGCCGGTGATGTGATCAATGCGATGTTGGTAGCTGGTTTAGCCGTTTTGGCTATTTGGCTAGTTGACCGATATTTAGCCGGCTTTGGCTCAGTAGCGATTATCTTGTCACCAATTATCGTTGCTGGTGGCGTTGGCTTGTTTGGAAAGGTGATTGCGCCTTATGTCGCTCGCATTACGACTTGGATTGGGGATATGGTGGAAGTCTTCACTAAGTTAGCCCCATTACCAATGGCAATCTTGATTGGAATGGCTTTCGCTGTCATTATTATCACACCAATTTCAACGGTTGGAATTGCCTTGGCCATTAATTTGCATGGGATGGCTTCTGGTGCGGCAGCCATGGGTGTCGTTGCGACAACGATTGTCTTACTTTTGAATTCATGGAAGGTGAATAAGAAGGGAACAACTGTTGCTATCTTCTTGGGAGCGATGAAGGGCATGATGCCGTCAATCTTTAAGAAGCCTGTGATGATTTTGTCCTTCATGTTTGCTGGTGCATTATCAAGTATCGCAGTGGCAATCTTTAATATCCAAGGAACGCCAACAACGGCTGGTTTCGGTTATATTGGTTTGGTTTCACCATTGCAGTCAATGATTAAGGATGCTGCTGTACCAAGTTCAGTCATGAATAACTTTATTTCACCAATTGTTGCTCTATTGGCCTGGGTAGTTATTCCTGTCGTGGTTGGTTTGTTAACTCAATTTATTTTCGTCAAGGTTTTGCACCTCTTCGAACCAGCAGACTTGAAGCAAGAACTTTAAAATTAGCATGAAATTGGACCGCAAGGTCCTTTTTTTCTTGCCTTTTAGATGGTGCTTCGTTAGAATATTATGGTATCTTTTTTCAATTTTGATAAATATAAAGCAATGAAATTTGATAAAAATTCGATAATGTTCGTATTTTTTGTTATATAAAATTGATTATGAGGAAATATAGTTATAATGTCCGAAGATATGCTAGAATAGTAATGTTTGATTTTCGTCTAAATTGGAGGGCCACTAATGGCAGAAGAAGAAAAGTTGAACAGAGGATTTGGCCTCTGGTCATCGTTAGCATTAGTTATCGGAACCATTATTGGTTCTGGAATTTTCTTTAAGCAGGGATCCGTCCTGCAAACAGCAGGAGACACAAATACTGCCCTTTGGGCTTGGTTGGCGGGAGGAATTCTAACCTTGACTGCCGGCATGACGGTAGCCGAAGTCGGTTCACAAATGGCAGAAACTGGTGGCATTTACTCTTATTTGACCCACCTATATGGCAAAACAGTCGGCTATTTGGCTGGTTGGATGCAGGTGATTTTCTATGGCCCAGCGATGATGGGGGCAATTTCTGCTTACTTTGGCGTTTTATTTGTTTCTCTCTTTGGTTTAAAAAGTATGTGGTCATTCCCTGTCGGAATGGTGGTTCTCGCTTTGGTTGGTTTGTTAAACTCGATTCCAAATCATTTTTCCGCTGGCTTCCAGGTCTTAACAACTGTGATTAAGATGTTGCCGATTGTCGCCTTGATTATTTTTGGCCTTTTCTTTGGCAAGCATGATGCATTGGGCCAAATGGTAACAACTATGTCGCATTCAAGTGCCGGTGGTTTTGGGGTTGCCGTTTTGGCTACTCTTTTTGCCTATGATGGCTGGGTGACGTTAGCAAATATTTCTGGTGAAATCAGAAACCCGCAAAAGGTTTTGCCAAGGGCAATCATTACTGGCATCTTGATTGTAATTGTTGCTTATATGGGCATTTCTTATGGGGCTTATCGGTCATTAACTGCTAATGAAATTGTTTCTCTTGGTGAAAATACCACATTGAAGATGGCTACGAATGCCTTTGGTTACTGGGGTGGCCGTGTCCTTTCAGTCGCTGTTTTAGTTTCATTGATTGGTACTTTAAACGGGAAAGTGGTCTCGTTTCCACGGATTTTGTATGTAATGGCAAAAAAAGGAGACTTTCCTTTCGCTAAAACTTTTGCTAAAATCAACCACAAGTCCAAGACGCCGAATGCCGCAATTTGGTTAATGGTTGCCATCGCCTACCTGATGATGGCCTTGACAGACCCTGATCAATTATCGGATTACGCGATCTTTGTGACTTTCTTGTTCTATATTTTGGTCTTTATTGGTGCCTTTAAGTTGCGTCGACAAGATCCAAATGGGCTAAAAAGAACTTTCTCAATGCCGTTGTACCCAGTTATCCCCATTGTGGCTATCTTGGGTTCACTTTATGTTGAGATTTCTGAAATTATTAACGATTTGCATGGAATCGGAATTTCGGTTATCTTAGTTCTAGCTGGTTTGCCACTTTACTGGTGGCTAAATCGAAAGAAATGACACTTAGATAAACGCAAATTTCTCGACATCGAGTATTTCTTATACAAAACGTACTGTGTTTGTATATTTTCCTAACGAACGTTACGGAAGCGTTGTCTGTTTTAATATTCTCGTAATATTGATTGGGGAAAATAATAACCATGATGTTTAATAAAGTTTTACTTACAAGTATGGCCGTAGCCGGTTTAGCACTGACTGCCGCCAACACACAATTTAATAAAGGAAAATCAACCTCTGACCAAGCGGTCAAGGTGACTGACTCAGTGAACACCAAGAAGGTTTCTACTGCCGTTTCATCTGTTGATAATCTCAAGAGCTTGGAAAATACAGCAGCTAGCCAGACTGTTGCTTCATCTGATGATGACACTGCCAGTGCATCTGATGATACATCCAACAGTCAAAGCCAAGTGACTTCGTTGTCTACAACGACAACTCAGGCAGCGCAAGCTACGCCTGTGGCCACTTCAACTGCTGCCCAAACTTCATCAACAAGCACGGCAGCTGCAACAACAACAGCAAGCACGTCGACCTCTGGGGACATTAACTGGTTGATTTCTCGTGAATCAGGCGGAAACGTGAATGCACAAAACGGACAATTCTATGGTATTGGACAATTGTCTCCTGCGGCTTATGCAACTTATGTGCCTGGCCAAAATTACCAAGGTAATTATGCCGTCCAATTACAGGCTATGCAGGCTTATATTGCTGCCCGTTATGGTTCTGTTGCCAATGCTATTAGCCATTTCCAAAGCAATGGTTGGTACTAAACTTTAAAAATCAGAAGACAGAGGGGCCCCGTTAAGGGGTCCTTTTTTGCTCGAAGAAAGGTCTAATCGTGTATAATAGGAACTGAGGAAATAAAAAAAGGAAGACAAATATGCCCCTTAATTTTTTAAAGCCCACCTACACGGTTAAGTCCGTTTATAACTTATCGGTGGCGGAGTTAAAGAGCCAAGGCGTAAAAGCCGTATTAACAGACTTAGATAATACGTTGCTGGCTTGGAATAACCCCAATGGGACACCAGAATTGCATGCTTGGTTAAAAGAAATCAAAGCAGCTGGGATTGAGGTTGTTGTCGTTTCCAATAATACCTGGGAGCGAGTCGAGCAAGCCGTTTCTGGTTTGGATGTTGACTATGTTGCCTGGTCTTTGAAGCCGATGCCGCGTGGTATTTTAAAGGTGCTCAAAAAGCAGGGATTGCAAAAAGAAGCTGTGTTGATGGTTGGTGATCAGATGCTAACCGACGTTTGGGCAGCTCACTTAGCTGGTGTTAAATCTGTTTTGGTCAAGCAATTGGTCGAATCAGACATGTGGCAAACTTGGCTCAACAGGTCACTTGAAAAGCTAGCTAAAAAGCTGATTTATAATCGAAAGCACCCACTAATCTGGCATGCAACTTTCAAGGAAGCTGTTTCTGCTAGGGAAAATGATAAAAATTAATGACAGAAAAAGAATTTGAGCAAGAACAAGTGCAAACGATTGCGACGGATGAAGAGGTCCAGGAAGCCTTAACTGAGGGATTATACTGCATTGGTTGTGGTGCTAAAATGCAAATTGATCATAAGGAAGAAGCTGGTTTTTTGCCACTTTCTGCCTTAAAGAAGCAGCTGATGGCTGAGGAACTGTTATGCCAACGTTGCTTCCGCTTGCGCCATTATAATGAAATTCAGCCTGTTGAATTAACGGATGATGACTTTGCAAATTTGTTGCACCAGGTTTCTAAGACGAAGTCTTTGATTGTCTATGTCTTGGATTTGTTTGACTTTTCAGGGTCAACAATTCCTGGATTGCCACGCTTTGTTGGCCAAGATAATCCGATTTTGGTTCTTGCTAATAAGGTTGATCTCTTGCCCCAGTCCTTAAAGGAACATAAGTTAAAAAATTGGGTCCAAGGACAGCTAAAAGAACAAGGGATTAGCCCAGTTGGCATTGAACTTGTTTCCGCTGCCCATCCCAAGAATTTGGATCAAATTTTAGATAAAATTGATACATTGCGGGATGGTCGCGACGTGTACGTCGTTGGCACAACCAATGTTGGTAAATCAACGTTGATTAACCAGATTATCAAGTCGAAAACAGGTGTTCAGGAGCTAATCACGACTTCGCGGTTCCCAGGAACAACTCTGGATCAGATTGCCATTCCGCTAGATGATGGGCAATCCTTGATTGACACTCCCGGGATTATTAAAAAAGACCAGTATGCCCACTGGGTGACTGATAAAGATTTAAAGTATGTTTTGCCAAAGGCTGAGATTAAAGCCCGGACTTACCAATTAAATCCGGATCAAACACTTTTCTTCGGGGCCTTAGCGCGCTTTGATTTGGTGACTGGACCTGCAGATGGAGCAAAATCAGCCGTTACGGCCTATTTTGAAAATAATTTGATGATTCACCGCACGAAGCGTCAAGGTGCGGATGATTTCTATGTCAAGCATAAGGGACAACTATTGACACCAGCACCGGCCGATAACAATGTTGCCTTTGCTAAATATGAATTTAAAATTAACGAAAAGATGGACTTGGTCTATGCTGGTTTGGGTTTTATTACCCTGCCAGCCGGAATTCACGTCCAGGCCTATGCTCCTAAAGGAGTTGGGGTTTTCTTACGAAAGGCAATGATTTAATGCAAAATTTAACTGGAAAACAAAAACGCTACCTGCGATCACAGGCAAATGGGTTAACACCTATCTTTTCTGTTGGCAAAGCCGGAGCTAATCAGGAATGGTTGACAGAGGTCAAAAAAGCATTGGCTAAGCGTGAATTGATTAAGGTCAACTTGCAACAGGGGAGTGACTGGTCAGCCAAGGACTTGGCAAGTTTTATCGAAGAAGAATCAACGGTGACTGTTGCCCAGGTAATTGGGAAAACCTTGGTCTTGTACGAACCAGCAACCGATGCAAAGTATGTGAAGTATTCAGTTGAAGTGGAAAAGATTCGTTAGGCAGAGGACTTTTCCACTAAATTTTGTGAAGAGGGGGACCAGATGACAGCTTTTGAAGAAGAGTGGCATGTCGTTGAAAAAAAAGTTTCGGCTCAGCTTTCAGCAGGCCGATTTCAACATTGCTTACGCGTTGCAGATTATGCCCGTCGGTTGGCTCAAGAAAATGGTGTGGATGAAAACCAAGCGGCCTTGGCCGGCTTGGTGCACGACTATGCCAAAGAACGGCCTGTTGAGGACTTTTTGACCGCAATTAACCATTTTCACTTGGATCCTGATTTAAAAAATTGGAATCGGGCTATTTGGCACGGTGTTGTTGGAGCAGAAATGATCCAAGATGAACTGGGGATTGATGATCCAGCTATTTTAGCTGCAGTTCGGTTGCACACAACTGGAGCCGGCGTTGAGATGCCGACTTTAGCTAAAATTGTTTTCATGGCCGATTACTTGGAAACTGGTCGCGATTTTCCTGGCGTCAAAGAGGCTCGAGAAATCACGGATAAGTCCTTGGACCGGGGGGTATTTTATCAGTTACAGCACACCCTCTCATTTTTGGCCGAAAAAGGTAACGTAATCTATCCCAAGACCTTCACCAGTTATAATGACTGGGCTCGTCATTTTGCAGAATAAGAAGGAGTTTACATGACAACCATCAATTCAAAGGATTTGTTGCAAACAGCCGTTACCGCCATTGATAACAAGCATGGTGATCGAATCATCGCCTTAGATATGCAAAAGGTTTCCTTGCTGGCTGACTACTTTGTGATTACATCGGCAGGTTCTAGCAGGCAGGTGCAAGCAATTGTCCGTGAAGTCAAGGAAGAAGTCCAAAAAGCCGGGGGTGAGGTACTCAATATTGAGGGCTACGACCGTGCTGAATGGGTTTCATTAGACCTCGGTGATATTATCGTCCATGTTTTTGATGAAGAGTCTCGTGATTTCTACCATTTGGACCGCCTTTGGTTCGATGCTGAAAATGTCGACTTAACGAGTTACCTCGCAGAAGAAGTATATTAATCAATCAGTAAGATATCTGGCTGGGGGTTGGTCTTTGATGGGCTAGCCACCAGCCAATGCTGTTTAAGTGAGAAAAAGATGACTGACGAAAATAATACACCATACCAAACCTTTGCTAACCTTTATGACAATCTCTTCGATGGCGACTTGTACGTGGATTGGCAGCATTTTGTAGAAGACCGTTTGCCCGCTAGTAAAATGCTGGATTTGGGTGGTGGCGCCGGTCGTTTGGCTGTCTTACTTGCCAAAAAGGGCTTTACAGTCGATCTCTTAGATATGGCACCAGCCATGCTCTCTTTGGCACAAAAGCATGCCGAAGAGGCGAAGGTTGATTTACGTTTATTGGAGGCTGATATTCGTGATTTTTCAGACTGGGAAGAAAGGTATCCAGTCATTGTTTCTTTTGCGGATACTTTGAATTACCTTCCTGGCAAAGCTGATTTTCAAGCGGGTCTTAACCAGGTTTATGAACATTTGGAACCGGGTGGGACCTTCTTATTTGATGTGATTACGCCTTACCAAGTCAACGTTTTGTATGACAATTACTGCTATAACAATGATGATGATCCTGACCAAATTTTTATGTGGACTAGTTTTCCCGGTGAAGAAAAGAATTCTGTTGATCACGATTTAAAGTTCTTTTTGTACAATGAGGGCATCGACGCCTTTAACCTAGTACGGGAAGTCCATCATGAGCAGACTTACGAGCTGGCGTACTATCAAAAGGCCTTGCATAAGGCTGGCTTTGACCAGGTAGAAATTAGTGCTGATTTTGGTCGTAAAACGGCTGATGATCAGGATGATCGTTGGTTCTTTGTGGCACATAAAGGAGGAACATCATGAAAGCAGTCGGCATTATTGCAGAGTATAACCCCTTCCATAACGGCCATGCCTATCACATCAAAAAAGCAAAAGAGTTAACGAATGCTGATTTAGCAGTGGTGATAATGTCTGGTAACTTTGTTCAGCGCGGTGAACCAGCAATTTTGGATAAATGGGAACGAACGAAGCTAGCTTTGGCCGCCGGTGCAGATTTGGTGGTTGAATTACCAGTTTTTTATGCAGTCCAGCCTGGCCATTTGTTTGCGGCCGGCGCCGTTCAAATTTTGCAAGCACTGGGGGTCAAAGACCTTGTTTTCGGTTCGGAACACCCGGAAGTTGATTTTCTTGATTTGGCCAAGCAGGCCGCGGCAATCGAAAGTGAAGGCCAATTTACTGATCGGACTCAGACTTATGCTTCGGCTTATGCTCAGCAGCTAGAAGAACAGACCGGGTTCAAAATGGAAGATCCAAACGATATTTTGGCATTTTCCTATGCCAAAGCTGTAGTTGCGAGTGGCCAAGTGATGCACTTGCACCCAATTAGTCGTTTGCAAGCGGGTTACCATGATCAAAGCTTTGAGGAGGGGCAGACGATTGCTTCTGCCTCTTCGATTCGCCTTGCTCTTCATAAAGGGAAGTTTGAAAAAATCAGGCCAGTCGTTTCTGAGCAAGCCTTCGAGGCTCTGTCAACAGCGCCAACTGCTTTAGCGTTTGAAAAGCCTTTCTTTGAGTTGCTTCGCTACCGCCTGCTGACTGATACAGTTGGACAGTTGGGTCAGGTTTATCAAATGGCAGAGGGCTTGGAACACCGATTGGCTGGGGTTGCCGCGGCTGTTGAAGGACCACAGTCTTACCAGTCTTTTATTAAATCAGTCAAGACCAAGCGCTACACCTTTGCTCGAATTCAACGAGCGTTGTTGTACACACTTTTGAATATTAAAGTTGATCAAATGCAGGCTGCCATGGCGGATTCTTATATTCGCCTGCTTGGCTTTAATGACTTGGGTCAGGCCTATTTGAGTGAAATCAAGCGGGAAGCAACCCTACCCATTATTTCACGCGTTGACATGTCGTTGGCGAAAGCTAATTTACGACTCGATTATAAAGCGGGCCAAATCTGGCAGGTGTTAGCTGGTCAAACCCATGCCAAGCAGGGGCAAGACGTTGGTCGTAAGCCAATTTATCAAGGTCAGGAGTAAAAATATGAAGTACGCCAAGCAACAATTAGCAAAGTTTCAACAAAGCCCATTAGTAATTGATGAAAAATTAGACCTACAATATTTGATTGATGAACGTTTTTCTGATTTAATTATTAAGGCACCAGTCGTGCAGGTTAAGGGGACAATTAAGACATTGACAAACGAAGACATTGTTTTGTCTGCCAGTGTTCATGCTGATTTAATCCTGCCATCATCACGGTCACTTGCACCGGTTGATTGGTCAACTGATGTTGATGTTCATGAGACTTATGTGGCGGATGAAGAACGCTTACAACGTTTTGATGAGGATGAGGCGGTTTTTGTCTTAGAAGAAAACAATCTGGACTTGGATTTGGTTATCTTAGATAATTTGGTAGCTGCTTTGCCGAGTCAAATTTTGACCGCAGAAGAGGCCGCAGGGTCAGCCCTGCCAACTGGTCAAGACTGGCAAGTCATCTCAGAAGAGGATTTTGCCAAACAAGAACAAGAAAAAAACGAAGAAGCAACAGAAGAAAAACAGGTTCTTGATCCCCGCCTGTCGAAACTGGATGATTTCTTTAAAAAATGAGAAAATTTTGACGTTTATGGTAGAATAAGATTAAAACTTATTCATTTTTGTTCGATGGCGCTTGAGCTATTGAGCATCCAGAGACGTCGTGAGGGAAAATATGAGTCGGATTTTAATTGTAGAAGATGAAGAAAACTTGGCGAAATTCGTCAGTTTAGAACTAAAGCACGAAGGTTATGATGTTGAAACGGTCTTAAACGGCCGCGAAGGCTTGGACAAGGCCTTAAACGAGGACTTCGACCTAATTTTGCTTGATTTGATGTTGCCAGAATTAAATGGCTTTGAAGTGGCCCGTCGCTTGCGTGAAGTCAAAAAGACACCAATTATCATGATGACGGCCCGTGACTCTGTGATTGATCGGGTTTCAGGTTTGGATTATGGCGCTGATGACTATGTAGTCAAGCCGTTTGCTATTGAAGAACTTTTGGCCCGCGTGCGGTCACTTTTGCGTCGAATTGATATTGAACAAAATCCAGCCGATAAATCACCTTCGATTATCCGCTTTAAGAACTTGCAATTGGAGAAAGAAAACCGGATTGCCCGTCGTGATGATCAAGTCATTAACTTGACGAAGCGCGAATACGACTTGCTGTTGTTGTTGGTTGAAAATATTAATGTCGTTCAATCACGTGAAAAGTTACTCAAAGAAGTTTGGGGCTTTGACACACAAATCGAAACGAATGTTGTCGATGTTTATATCCGTTATTTGCGTAATAAGTTGGATGACCCTGAATCAAAAACTTCTTATATCCAAACCGTTCGTGGAACGGGTTATGTAATGCGGAGCTAAGATGAGAGCAAGCAAGCAGAAAACAAAAGCTGTCTCACCGACCCTTTCAATCCAGACGTTATTGACGCTGGCCTTGTCGGTGGGGTTTTTACTATTGTTAGTCGTAATCCTATTTTGTTTGGACTTGATTTTAGGGCCAAATATTCATGGTGAAACGATTGAGAAGTTGAGCCATTGGTGGGCTTTTTTGGTCGTTGTCGCTGTGATTTGGACGATTTGCTTGTCTTGGATTTTGGCTCAATTTTTAGTGCGCCCAGTTAAAAAGTTACAAGAAACGATGCTCTCTTTTGAAGAGGACCCAGTAACAGAGCAACGAGTCAAGCCGGTTGCCTATAATAGGGAACTGAATGACTTGGGGCAGGTGCAAAACGAGACAATGGACAAGGTCCAGGGTCTTATTCACGCGCAGCAGGATTTCGTTTCAGATGTCTCGCATGAATTGCGGACACCGGTGGCCATCGTCAAGGGGCACTTGGAGTTGTTGGAACGGTGGGGAAAGGATGATCCAGAGGTCCTAGAGGATTCAATTCACTCTTCATTGTCTGAAATTTCGCGGATGGAAACCTTGGTCAACGAAATGTTGATGTTGACCCGAGCCGAAAACTTAACGGTCAGCAGTCAGCCCGAAAAGACAGAGGTGACACCAGTTTTGGAACGGGTTTACCACGACTTGCAGATGGTTCATCCTGATTTTTCTTGGACATTGGATAATGCTTTGGGGGCACCAGCTGAAGTGGCAGTTCGTTCGGATCATTTGGAGCAGCTCCTCATTATTTTGATTGATAATGCTCTGAAATATTCAACTGACCGTAAGGAGGTTCACCTAGCTTTGGCCGAATCTGGATCTTGGGTCGATATTGGCGTGCAAGATTTTGGTCAAGGAATCGCTGCTGAAGACTTGGATCGCGTTTTTGACCGCTTTTATCGTGTCGATAAGGCCCGGGTACACCAAACTGGTGGAAATGGTCTGGGTTTGAGCATCGTGAAAAAGATGGTCGCTGCCTATGGTGGCCAGGTTCAGGTTGAATCAGCGCTTGGATCCGGCTCGGTTTTCCGATTGCGCTTCCCGCTAGTTAGGGAAACAGATAACCATCAAAAAGACTGATTGGCTGATTGGCTATTAACTTCCAATTTTTAGGAAGCTGTAACCTGTTGCCAAACGAGTCTTTTTTATTTGCTTTCAGAAAAGAAAGTTTTTCGCGAACATTCTTGTTATAATATCTAAGACTAATTAAATTATTAAAAGAGGAATTTTTTCATGAAATCAGCAAAGCGGACATTCACGATTTTGTTTGTCCTGTTAGATATCTACCTAATGACCGGTGGTTACGGCGTTCATGGTCGGATGTATCGGTTTGTGTCAACACCAATTGCCCACATTTTGACGGAGATTGCCAAGTGGGTTGGTGGTGTGAACGCCATTGGTTGGGCAATTATTATCTTAACAGCGATTATTCGTTTAATTCTGTTGCCAATCTTTGTTAACCAACAAATTAACACGACAAAGTCATCATTAAAAATGCAGAAGTTGCGACCAGAATTGGAAAAGGTTCAAGCGGCTGTGAAGAGTGGCAAGACCCCAGAAGAGCAGCAAGCGGCTTCAATGGCTTCAATGACCTTGTATCGTGAAAATGGTGTTTCGATGACCGGTGGAATTTCCTGGTTAACGATGGCAATTCAATTGCCAATCTTTTCTGGTTTGTACCTGGCTATCCAACATGCCAATGGCCTGAAGACGGCTACCTTTTTTGGGTTGCCCTTGTCAAAGCCTGCCATCTTGCTGTCATTGATCGTCTTTGTGATTTATGCTGCTCAAGCATACTTGTCATTGATCCACATGCCAGCTGAGCAAAAAAAGACAGCCGGACAGATGCTGTGGATTTCACCAGTGATGATTGCGGGAATTACCCTGATTTCATCTGGGGCCTTGGGTCTTTACTTTATTGTTGGTGGAATTACCGTTGTTTTGCAAGCATTCATCGTGCATTTGCTGTATGCTAAGTTAGAGGACGATGTGAACAAGAACTTTGTTCTCAAGAAGACGGCTGATGATTTGTTGAGCCAAACGGCTTCGTCAGCTTTTGGAGCAAATCAGAGTCGTGTTCGGCCGGAAGACTTGCGACCACGAGATGTAACAGATGATGACCAGGGCCGACGAAATGCCGGTAAGCAACAACGCCGTAACGAGAAATAATTAATAAAGGACAGATAATGGAACGAATTTTATCCAAACAAAATGCCAAGGTGAAAGCTTGGGCCAAGTTAGCCACCAAAAAGGGACGGCTTGAGCAAAAGACTTACTTGCTTGATGGCTGGCACTTAGTGCAGGAGGCTATCAAAGCGGGGGCAAAGTTCCACGCGATTATGGCAACAGAAGAGCAGATGGCAGAACACTTGCCAGATGTTCCCCATGGTGTGCCGGCTTTTGAAATTTCAAAGGAAGTTGCTGCCCATATTGCTGGGTCAAAGACACCCCAGGGAATCTTTGCCGAAGTAACCTTACCCGAAAAGACTTTTGATCCGACTTATGTCCATGACGGTCTTTGGCTTTTCTTGGATGCCATCCAAGATCCAGGCAACGTTGGTACCTTAATTCGAACAGCGGATGCTGCTGGCTTTAAGGGAGTTGTTTTGGGTCAGGACACTGCTGATGCTTACGCACCGAAGGTCGTTCGTGCCATGCAGGGTTCCCACTTCCATTTGGAAGTTTTGCAAGGCGACTTGAATGACTGGATCGCTGCCTTTGAAAACAATAACTTGCCTGTTTACGGTTCTGAGTTGAACGACCAAGCCAAGCCATACCAAGAAATTCAAGGTTTGTCAGCGGGTGCCTTGATTGTTGGAAATGAGGGCCAAGGGATTAATAAAGAATTAGCCAAGCAGACAACGGCTAACCTCTACATTCCAATTTTGGGTCAAGCAGAATCATTGAACGTTGCCGTGGCTGGCGGTATTTTGATGTTCCGGCTGAGCCTTGGAAATTAAGGCAAGTTCTGCTATACTAAGAAAGATGAAATAGCGAGTGGAGGCGGTCATTGTGACGAATATTCTCACCATCCTTTTGCTGGTTGTCGGTTTTCTGTTAGTCGTGACAGTCATGATGCAGCCCAGCAAACAACAGGATGCTTTGTCAGCTTTGTCTGGTGGGGCAGCCGATTTATTTACCGAGCGAAAGTCACGCGGCTTTGAAGCCGTGCTGCGTCGGGCAACAACCATTTTGGGAGCCATTTGGTTCATTATTGCCTTGGCCTTGATGTATATTGCCGCTCATTAATTGAAAGGTCAGTTTACTTTTTTGTAGACTGATTTTTTATTTACCATTTTTAGGAGAACATTAAGAAAATAATGGAATTAAAGCAATTAAAAGAACAAATCGCGGGCTTTTTGAAGGCCAATTCAACTCAGGCCTTTACGGCACAGAATTTGGCTGATGGTCTGCGCATGAATGATGCAGCCGGCTACAGACAGGTAGTGGGGGTTTTGGACCAAATGGTCGTTGCTAAGACGGCTAAGCAGGTGGACGATGCTTACCAATACCAAGCAGTCAGCGGTGAAATTGAAGGAGAATTCAAGGCCAATGATAAAGGCTTTGGCTTTGTCCGCTATGATGAAAACTTACCTGACTACTTTATCGCCCCTGACAATACTGGACAGGCAATGCAAGGTGATACTGTTCGCGTTTCGATGGTGAAACCGGCACAGTCCGAAGACCGTGGTCCTGAGGGCCGTGTTGAAGAAATTATTGATCACGCCTACCAACGCCTTGTTGGTATTTATACGGCAGGATCGCAGCAAGAGGGTACGCTGGGCCAAATTCGTTTAAACGATAAGAAGGCTGGTTCTTACCAGGTTTTGGTGCAAAAAGCTAAAGATGGTTTAGACTTGCACGACGGTCAGGTAGTGGTGGCAGAAGTTGACCGCTTTGCTGACCGTATTCATCCCAAGCAACTCTTAGTTTCTGTGACCCAGATTTTGGGTTATGAAAACGAACCCGGCATGGACATCATGCAAATTGTTGAAAATAAGAAGGTGCCAAATCATTTCCCTGATGAGGTAATGGCTGAGGCTGATGCAATTCCAAATGAAGTTTTAGAAGAAGATTATCAGGGTCGTCAAGACATCACGGACCAACCATTGGTAACGATTGATGGTGCCGATACCAAAGATATTGACGATGCTGTTGTGGTATGGAAAAAGGATAATGGTAACTACCACCTTGGTGTCCATATTGCGGATGTTTCGCATTATGTGCGTCCAGGCTCAGCCATGGATCAGGAAGCTTACAACCGGGGAACATCTGTCTATTTGACGGACCGAGTGATTCCGATGTTGCCTCAAAAATTGTCAAACGGGATTGCTTCTTTGAACCCAGATGTCAAGCGCTTGGCGATGTCCGTGGAAATGGAAATTAACCGAGAAGGTCAGGTTGTTAACCATGAAATTAAGCAATCAGTCATTCGTTCTCATGCACGAATGACCTATACGGCTGTGAATGAAATCTTGGCCGGTGATGATCAGACTCGGGAAGAATACAGTGGTTTGACCGATATGTTTGATCAAATGGGTGAGTTACACCAAATTTTGTACCAAAAGCGTGTTCGTCGTGGTGCGATTGAATTCGATACACCAGAAGCCTCAATTGTCGTTGATGAGAATGGGAAGGCAATTGACGTGGTTGTCCGCGAACGGGGCACAGCCGAACGGATGATTGAATCATTTATGTTGGCCGCCAATGAAACTGTGGCTGAACATTACGACCGTCTGAAAGTTCCTTTCCTTTATCGGATTCACGAAGTGCCTGACCAAGAACGCGCACAGTCCTTTTTCGAGTTTACTAAGGCCTTGGGGCACCCTGTTAAGGGCGATCCGGCTAAGGTGACACCAATGATGTTACAGACTTTGATGGACCAAGTTAAAGATGATCCAGCAGAGCAAATGATTTCAACGATGATGCTGCGAGCAATGAAGCAGGCCAAGTATTCACCAGAACCACTCGGTCATTTTGGCTTGGGTGCTGATTACTATACGCACTACACTTCACCCATCCGACGTTATCCTGACTTAACAGTGCATCGTTTGATTAAGTGGTATGCCAAAAACGGAACGGGTGCTGAAGCACAAGAAAAGTATGCCTCGTCATTGGGACAAATCGGGATTGATACTTCAACCCGTGAACGTCGAGCCATCGATACGGAGCGATTGGTTGACTCAATGAAGAAGGCTGAGTACATGGAAGATAAGGTTGGCATGGAATTTGATGGTGTCGTGAATGCCGCTCTCAAGTTTGGTCTCTTTGTTTCCTTGGAAAACACAGTCGAAGGTTTGGTTCACATCTCAAACCTAACCGATGACCACTATGAGTATGATGAAAAACACGCTGCTTTAATTGGTCGGTCAAAGCACCATATTTTCCAGATTGGTCAAAAGGTAAAAATCAAGGTAATTCGTGCCAATAAGGAAGAATCAACCGTTGACTTTGTTCTCTTGAATCCTGAAGCAGCGCCAACAACTGATATTCGAGTACCGCAACAAAATCAGGGCAAGTTTGGCCGTGATCGCAATGGTCGGGGCAACCGTCGTGGTGGACAGAATAAGGGCGCTGGTCACGGCCATGGCTCTCACCAGAAGTCTAATGGTCATGGTTCCAATCATCATGCTGCTGGTGATAACCGGCATCCTGGCGAACAAAATGGCCAGAAGACGGCTGGTAGCCAACAACGTAATCGTGGTACTAATGGTCATAATGCGAATCGATCAGTTAAGCCGGGCCAAAAAAAGGGTGGCTCAAGTAACAGTAAGCATCAATTTAAGGTTAACCATCGAAAGTAAGCAGTTTTAAGATTTGCAGAAGGGAAGGCGGATGGCCAAAAAGAAAATCAAAGACGATCCAGCCCTGGCGCAAAACCGCAAGGCTCGCTTTAACTACGCAATTGAAGAAACCATGGAGGCTGGAGTTGTTTTGACTGGAACTGAAATTAAATCAGTTCGAGCCGGTCAAATTACGATTGGCGATGGATTTGTGACCGTTAATAACGGTCAAGCCATCCTCACCAACGTTCACATTGCGGCCTATGAAAATGGTAATCAATTTAATGTTGATCCTTTGCGTAACCGGGTGTTACTTTTGCACAAAAAGCAAATCGCGCGATTAAACGGATTAGCGAAGGAATCCGGGGTAACAATTGTGCCTTTAAAGGTCTACCTGAAACGTGGCTTTGCTAAGGTTTTAATTGGTGTCGGTCATGGAAAAAAGCAATATGACAAGCGACAATCGATTAAAAAGCGCGACCAGGAACGTGACTTAAATCGTCGTTTTAAAAATTAAGCATACCAGGTCTGTTCTGATGGCATTTAAGAACAGACCTGTTTTGATTAATGGTACTTTTGTTTTGATTTTATCGAAGCTTTTTAAAATATTTGATTAAAAAAACAAGAAAAAGACATTCTCTTTTCTAATTGACCCAAAGACTATTTTTGTCTATACTAGAACTGTGAATTGAGAAAAAATTCACTGCTGAAAGGAAGAAAATACGATGGGTATGATTATTATTTCAGCATTCTTTGCTTTGATAATCGGCTTGGCTGGTGGCTATTTTGTAAAACGCATCTTAGACAAGATGCGCTTAAATAACGCCAAGCAGGTTGCAGCAAACATTTTAAAACAAGCAAATGATGAAGCCAAAAGTATTAAACGGGATGCAGAAGTTGACGCCAAGGACTTGGCCCAAAAGTACCGTCATGAGGTGATTGAATCACTGTCGGGGCGGGAAAAAAAGGTTGAAGCCCAGGAAACCCGTCTGCAGGATCGGACAGATACTTTGGACCAAAAAGACGCAACTTTGAACCAGCGAGATGCTTCGCTGATTCAAAAAGAAAACCAGGTGCAAAGCCAGTTAGAAAAAGCCACAAAAAAGGCTGATGCTGCGCAGGCTACTTTGACTGCACAAGAAGAGAAGTTGCAGGAAATTGCGGCATTAACTCGAGAACAGGCGAAGGAGCAAATCCTAGCCGAAACGAGTGCTCAGTTGGATCGTGAACGAGCAGCACTGATTCAAGAGTATGAAATTGATGCTAAAAGTGAAGGCGAAAAACGGGCAAGAAACGTGGTCGTGGAAGCAATCCAGCGTTCAGCTGCTGACACTGTTTCAGATGTCACAGTTTCTGTTGTGAACTTACCTGGTGAGGAGATGAAGGGTCGAATTATTGGTCGTGAAGGCCGCAACATTCGAACGCTTGAGGCATTGACTGGAATTGATTTGATTATCGATGATACACCAGAGTCAGTCGTCTTGTCAGGGTTTGATCCCCTACGTCGCCAAATTGCTAAAAACGCCTTAGAGGCTTTGATTTCTGATGGGCGAATTAATCCAGCCAAGATTGAAGAAGCTGTTGAAAAGGCGCGTCGCCAAATGGATGAAAATATTCGTCAAAAGGGTGAAGAGGCTGTCTTTGAACTAGGACTGCGTGGCTTGCACCCAGACTTAATCAAGTTAATTGGTCGAATGAATTATCGGACATCATACGGGCAAAACGTCTTGCAACACTCAATTGAGGTAGCAAAGATCACCGGTTTGATGGCTGCCGAATTTAAAATGGATGTTGCACAAGCAAAGCGTGCTGGTCTCTTACATGATATTGGTAAGGCTGTTGATGCGGAAGTTGAAGGTTCTCACGTAGAACTAGGCGTTCGTTTAGCTGAAAAGTATCAGGAAAAACCAGTGGTTGTGAATGCCATTGCCGCCCACCACGGCGATACGGAGGCAATTTCACCACTAGCTGACTTGGTCGCAGCAGCGGATGCAATTTCCGCTGCTCGTCCGGGTGCTCGCTCGGAATCGCTGGAAAACTACGTCAAGCGTCTGACTGACCTTGAAAATATTGCGGATGGTTATCGGGGTGTCAAATCAGCCTATGCTATCCAAGCCGGTCGGGAGGTTCGTGTGATTGTTGAGCCTGCCAAAGTGACCGACATTCAAGCAACGGTTTTGGCCCATGATATTAAGGCCGAAGTCGAAGAACAACTTGAATATCCAGGTCACGTCAAGGTGACGGTTGTTCGAGAAACTAGAGCAGTTGATTACGCGCGTTAATGAAAAGCCCCTTGGGGCTTTTTCTATTTGAGGGACTAAATTCAGGTCTGAGCCTGCAATAATGGTTTAAGTCTGCTACAATAAAAACAAGTCATCTGTTCTTTAATGAAACGAGAGGAGAATCTTACTTTATGACTATTGGGGAACTTTCAATTTTAATTTTTGCCTTAGCATTTTTGCTTTTAGTTGTTTTTATCGGAATTTTTTTGTTGCGCTTAACGCGATCGGTCAGCATTTTAACAACTGATATTGATACCATCGCTCGCTCTTCTAACGAGGTTTTGGCGAACACAAATATATTGTTGGATGATGTCAACGATAAGATGGCAACGCTAGATGTTACTGTTCAGACTGCTGCTGATTTATCACAGACAGTGTCAGATTTGAATGGTTCGGTTCGTAAGGCATCGAATAACTTAGCGGGGATGGGAACAATTTCAAAGGCTGGTGCTACGTTAGCATTGTCGAAGGTTTTCGGTCTCTTCTCTAAAAAAAATAAAAAGTAACGGAGGAATTGCTATGTCAAAAGCAACGAATGGTATTTTTGCCGGTTTCTTGTTTGGCCTTGGTGTTACCGCTGCCTACAAGTTGTTGCATGAAGACCAAAAGGATGAACTTAAGCAAAAGGTTCAGGCTAAGGCCGACCAGGCCAAGCAGGCTGCTAGTCGCGTTCAAGATAATTTGGCGCCCTATGTTTCGAAAGCTAAGGAAAGTTTGGCTGCTAAGAAAGTAGAACTGGCAAATCAAGTTGTTGATCAAGAAGATCAGGACCGCAACGATATTGAAATTAGTGAACACGACTTGTCCTTAAACGATGACAAGTAAAGAAAACCACTAGGCAAGTAATTCTGCTTAGTGGTTTTCTTTTCAGTAAAATGTTGGCTGGGATAGAGTGGTCATGGGTGATTGTTTTATTTTTCAATCCTAAGTGTCCTTGAGCCCTTGACCAGCAATGAGCAGCATTTACTCTTGGGCTAATTTTTGAGCCTTTTGGGTGTTGGCGAAATGAACCTTGGCAAAGTGACTCAAATCTTTTCCTTCTTTGATGAGTTGACTAGCGACGCGGTCTGCTTCCTTACCAGCACCGATTGGTAGGTGAATACCGGCTTCTTGGCTCAGCTCGGCCATCGAAATCAGTTCGACGTAGCGGGCTAGAATTGAAGCTGCCGCCACTGCAAGATGGTAGCGCTCACCCTTGGTGCTGAAGTAGACTTGATCTGCTACGATTGGCTTTTGCTGGTTCTTTTTCAAATAGTGAAAATAAGAGTTGGGGGCTACAAATTGGTCGATTAAGAAGCCATCCGGTTTTGCAGGACTGATTTTTTTTAAGACAGTTGCCAAGACAAAGTTGTGCGAAAGAGCCTTCATTGCCACCACGTTTTGTTTACTTTGCTGTAATTGGTTGTACTTATCCGGCATCAGGTTGACGACGTGATGGGGAAGGCGGTCGATAATTTTTGGCGCGAGGTTCTTAATCTTTTCGTCGGTAAGCGTCTTAGAATCAGCGATACCGAGACTTTTGACCCAAGCATTTTGATCTTTGGGAACATAGACAGCTGCTGTTGTTAGTGGGCCAAAGTAGGCTCCGGCGCCAACTTCATCAGAACCAATGACACTCCAATTTTGAAAACCAGCAGGAAGATTTTGGCCAGGTTGATCGTGTTGAGGTCTCACCTTGACTCTTTTTTCCCCCTTTTTATTGAGGTCTAATTGCTGATTGGCCCATCGGCTAGCTTCTTGACTAGCATTTGCACCCTGGAAGAGGACTTTACCGGAATGGTAAGCTGTGATGGTTGTTTCATTTGTTTGGGCCTGAAAGAGCGCGCCAGTCGGTGCGGTTGCTTTCAGGTGACCAGCATAGTAGTCCTGACATTTTTTAATGGTTGCCTTTGACAAGGATAGTACGCTTTGCATTGAAGCCCGCTTTCTTCTTGGTAAATGGGGTAGTAACCACTTAATTATAGCAGTTTTAATGGTATAATTGACCTTATTAAGTATGTGAATTGTGCGCATTTGGTCAGGGGAGAGCCAGATAGAATTGCGCCAAAATAGGAGCTTGGAAATGATTCTTTCATTGATTTTTGTTGTTGTAATTTTTCTCATGGCCCTGTCCGGTTATCGGGAAGGTTTGGTCCATGTTTTGGCTCGTTTAGCTGTGTTTGCTTTAGTTTTTTACATGGCCACGGTTTACTCTAAGCCACTCGCTGATCTTTTTTCCAACTGGGTTTCGGGACAGTTCTCTCGTCCGGGCGTGCCAGAAGAAATTTCTCACCAAGGAACTCAGTTCTTATCATCGGGTCTGGCCTTTATGGTCGTGATGATCCTGGGCTCCTTTGTTAGCCATTATCTATTACGCCCAATTCGCTTTATCCGCCGGTTGCCAATTTTAGGGGCACTTGATGGTTTGTTGGGTGGTATCTTGTATCTGGGAATCGGAGTGGTTTTAAGCTTTGTGGTTTTGCAAGTCTTGTCGGTTGTCCCCAATGCTTGGCTGCAAATGCAGTTTAGCCAAAGTCCGATTTTAAATCAGTTTTTGAACACCATGCCGATTCTTTCGAATCAGATTTATCAATGGTGGCTTTAAATAATAAGGAACAAACAGTATGAATGAAAAAGTCTTACAGACATTAGAATATGAAAAGGTAAAAGACCAGTTATACCCCTTTATTCAGACAGAACAAGGCCGGGTCTTAGTTGACCACTTGCAACCATCTTCTGATTTTGACCAAGTGTCTGCCTGGTTGCAAGAAACCAATGAGGCTGTCTTGATTGATCGATTGAAAGGTGGCATGTTGTTGCCAGCCTTAGTGGATATTAAAGATCAGGTTCGTCGCTTGGAAATCCAGGCAAGCTTGAATGGGGCAGAGATTGTTAGTTTGGCCCAGGTGCTAACCGCCACTGCCGCGATTGTTCATTTCTTTGAAGGTATTCAGGATGATGATTTAGCTGGTTCAGTTGACCACCTGGCTGCTAAAGCAGCTAACTTGGTACTTTTGCCGGAGTTAACGGCTCAGGTCGACCAGGCCATCGATGAGACCGGCCAAGTATTGGATACTGCCTCCTCTTTGCTTTCAAGTCTGAGACGACGAATGACGGGGCATGAGAATGCTATCCGACAAAAATTACAAGGGTATACCCGGGGAAAATCAGCCCAGTATCTCTCGGAACCGATTGTCACAAAGCGGTCCGACCGCTATGTTTTGCCGGTGAAGGCCGAATACCGGCACCAAATTCCGGGTGTTGTTCATGACCAAAGTCAAAGTGGGCAAACTTATTACATTGAACCGCAAGTGGTTGTTGAATTAGCCAACGAGTGGTCAGAATTAAATGTTTTGGCTCGAGCTGAGGAAAACCGGATTTTAGCTGAACTTTCAGCTGAATTGGCCTTGCATAGTGAAGATCTGGTAACCAATGCATTGATTTTGGGCCAGTTGGATTTTGCCAATGCTAAGGCACGGTTAGCTAAAAGCCAAAATGCGCAGGCACCAGCGTTGTCAACTGACCAATCGGTTGCCTTAAACCACGCTTGGCATCCGCTGATTGGGGAAAACAAGGCTGTTAAAAACGATATCAGTCTTGGCATTGACTACCAGACATTGATTATTACCGGGCCTAACACCGGTGGAAAAACAATTACCATCAAAACGTTGGGACTCTTGCAACTGTTGGCTCAGTCGGGACTCTTTATTACGACTAGTCGGCCATCAACAGTGGCGGTCTTTGAGCAGATTTTTGCTGATATTGGGGATGAACAGTCAATTGAGCAGAACTTATCCACGTTCTCTTCACATATGGCGAACATCAAGCAAATCTTGCAGCAAACAAATGACCGCTCGTTGGTCATCTTTGATGAATTGGGAGCCGGAACAGACCCTCAAGAAGGGGCCGCCTTGGCCATGGCTATTTTGGATCGAACCCGGTCTTTGCAGGCCAAAACCATCGCCACGACCCACTATCCAGAATTGAAGCTTTACGGTTATGACCGCCCAGAAACGGAAAACGCCTCAATGGTCTTTGACGTCGAGACGCTCAAGCCAACTTACCAGCTCTTAATTGGTGTACCAGGCCAATCGAATGCCTTAGCGATTGCCAAGCGCTTAGGCTTTGACGATGAGTTGTTAGCAGATGCCCAGTCATTGGTTAATCCAGAGGACCAAAATCTGAATAAGATGATTCAGGACTTGGTTGATCAGCGCCAATTGGCCAAGGGTGAGCGAGCTGATTTGGCAAAAAAGACTGCTCAAGTTCAAAGTGAACAATCGCTCCTAGAAGAAAAGACATTAAAGTTGGAGCAAAATCAGGCCAAGGTCATGCTGGATGCCAAAAAGGAAGCCAACCACCTGGTTGCGAAAACCAAAAAAGAGGCTGACCAGTTAATTAAGGCTATTCGTAAAGAGCGCTTGGCCGGTGGCCAAAAAGCTGGTTTGTCCGAGCAGGATCTGCAAAAGCAAAAACAGGCAATTTCTTCCTTGCATCAAAGTGACCATTTGGAGAAAAATAAAATTCTCCAGAAGGCCAAAAAAGCTAAGGTGCTTGCTCCCGGGGATGATGTGGTGGTTCAATCTTATAACCAGCAGGGAACCTTGGTGAAAAAGCATAAGAAGGGTCAGTGGGAAGTTCAATTAGGCATCTTAAAGATGTTAGTTGATGAGGATGACCTCACGAAGACTGAAGCAACTGCCAAAGCTCAAAAAGAAAAGCAAAAGCAGCACCGACAAAAGGTTTCCAAGACGGCTCACAGTGGCTCAGCAACGGGCCGTGTTCAGGCGAAGCTTGACCTCCGTGGCGTGCGCTATGAGGCGGCTATTACTGATTTGGACCGATATCTGGATACGGTGGTTTTGGCCAATCTTTCCTCAGTGGAGATTATTCACGGGAAGGGGACCGGGGCATTGCGGAAGGGAGTCACTGATTTTCTCCGGTCCGACTGCCGGGTTAAGGACTTTCATTTTGCCTCCGCCAATGCCGGCGGAGATGGTGCTACAATTGTGACCTTACGCTAAGACCTGATTTTGACCAGGTTAAAAATCAGCTTTGCTGCAGGCCAATAAATGTGGTCTTGGTTGATGACAGGCGTGCTTATTCCTGATGCTAGGAATGTATTACTTAACCAGGTACCGATTACCAAAAAGAACGAGAAGGGAAGACAATATGTCTGATAAGTACCCAGCCGGAGAATTTTTATCCGCACTATTTTTATACGCACATGATTTTAACTATAACCACTTGGTCTTTGAGGCCAACCGCTTTAAAGTGTCCGTCAACCTAGTTCGTCGTTCAAATACTTATGGGAATGCAGAGCTCTTTTACGCCTCCGCGGACCCAAAGAGTTTTGCACCAGTTATGTCTGCTATTAACCAGGCCATTGAAGTTGCGGAGCTTGAGGGTGACTTGCAGGCTAAGGTGCAAACGCCAAACTTGGAGCGTAAGGAACAGATTTTCCAATTTAAACTACGTGAGTTTGGTCATGGACGTTATCAACTCGATTTATCGATTTAAGGTAGGAGGCCGATTGTGAAACAAGGGAAGTCAGCACAAATTAAAGCATTTAAACATCAAAATACAAAGCACAAGTTTCGTGAAAATAAGAAGTTAGCACCATTTGATTACAATGAATTTGCCGGTTTCTTGCGAGCACGGTTCTTTTTGACCAAGAATAACGCCTACCAGCCAGCAGTCTTTGAAGCGGCTTCATTCTTCTTGGATGACTTGATTGCCACCATGGTGCAGCAGAATTTCTCTGCCTTTACTAGTGATGAACGGGTGATTGTCAACTTAAACGAAGCGATGCAAGCCGCATTGGTCCAGTCAACTGATCGAGATTGGCGCTACTTTGTTTTGTTGACGCCAGTTTTGTATGATATCCAAGCCTTTTTGGCCAAGGAAGGGCAGGTTTCACCACGCTATGGTGTGCAAACGACTAAGTTTGATCCAAACTTTTGGAAAATGATTATGCGAACGGTAATGGCAGTTAATTACTTCCGCTTCCAGGGTCAGGATGTTGCCAAGCTGATGAACGAATCATCAGCAATTGACGACCTGCAATTTAAATTCTTAAAGCAAAATGGGGATGCCGATGACTTTGACTTGGAAACGATTCAGGAGGTCTTTCGTGGCTTAACGGTTACCTTACCTGAGTTAAAAAATGCTGATGCAAAACCTTTAACACCTGCTTTAACGGCAGACCAAGTCCAAGAAGAAATCGCTTTTGGAAAGCGGATGGTGGCAACCTTCCAAAAGACATCAACTGCTGGGGTCGTCTCGGACCAGGAAATGGATCTTTTACAGTCCCTGCATCAGGGCTTGGCTGAAAGGTTCCAGGCTGACCATCACCAATGGACGGCCAGCTTGATTGCTACCTTTATCAAAGAGAATCTCTTTGAGTATTGGCAACCTGTTTTCGACTCATTGGATGGCTTAGGAGGCGAAATCACTCGCTACCTGCAGTTCTTGGCTAGCAAGAAGGCTGTGACGAACTTTAAGAAGATGGAAGCTGGCTTGGCCGGCGTTGATCATTACTTGGATGTCGCTGCCTTGAACAAGCTTCTTGGCCAGCTAACGGTTGCTGACGTTGAAGAGCTAGTTATAGAAAAATAGACAAAAAATGCCTGTTGGTCTTCAATGAAAACCAACAGGCATTTTTAGCAGAATTATGAAAACGAGATATGGCGCAAAAGGTCTGGCATCAATTGATGAATTTGCTTCGTCTTTTGATCCTGAATTAACAAAGCACCGGCTGGTGTCTGAGATAGGACGCCATGAAAGTCCTGAATTTGTTCTTGGTCAAAGCCATAGTTCATCTGGACGTCAACGGGTTCTTGTAAATTAATGGCCAACTCTAAGCGCGTAATGAGTTCTTGACTATTTTGTTGCTGTTTCAATGGAACGACAGCAAAGTGTTCGCGTAAGCGGGCAAAAACATGCTTGCCTTGCTTAATGATTTGATTGTAATAAGTACGGTTATCAAGATTGACTTGCATGAGACCGCCTCCTCTTTCACTGTTGACTTTAGTATACGAACAAACGTTTGGTTTTGCAAGTGCTTTTCCTGGTTAAATTTTTGTTAAGAACTAGTTTGGGGTTGATTTAAAGCTGTTTTTCCTTTATTATCGTTAGGCGAACAGGCTTTCTAAATTGGCTACAGGAAGGTCAGAATTAGGCTGGAAAATGAATGACCACTTGAGGCTATCGTTGAATAATGGGAAAAATTCTGGTAAAATACAAACATTAAAGTAGATTTTGATGTTAAAGAGGAAGAGCATGACACAACGTGGTTTGTTAATCGTCCTTTCAGGCCCATCTGGTGTCGGAAAAGGAACAGTTCGTAAGGCAATCTTTGAAGATGACGGTGTGGATTTCCGTTATTCCATTTCAGCAACAACTCGTAAGCCACGAGTTGGTGAAGTGGACGGCCAGGATTACTTCTTTGTTTCCCGTGATGAATTTGAAGAAAAGATTCAGGCAGGCGACATGTTGGAATATGCCGAATATGTCGGTAATTACTATGGAACGCCACGTTCTTTCATTGATGAAACTTTAGCTTCTGGTAAGGATGTTTTCTTGGAAATCGACGTTCAAGGGGCTTTACAAGTGAAGACGAAAATGCCAGAAGGGGTTTATATTTTTCTGACTCCACCTGATATTAAAAATCTCCGCACTCGTTTAGAGGGGCGGGGGACTGATTCGCCTGAAGTCATCGACCAACGCGTTGAAGCTGCTAAGGACGAATTGAAAAAGATGATTAATTATAATTACGCCGTTGAGAATGATATCGTCGAGTTAGCCGTTGACCGAATTAAGGCAATTATTACTGCTGAACGTTTGAAGGTTAACCGGGTATTTGACCAAATTGCGGACTAAAGGAGTAGCACATGTTATTGTATCCATCAGTAGATAAGCTGTTAGAACGAGTTGATTCACGGTATAAGTTGATTGCCTTGGCTTCAAAGCGCGCCCGTGAATTGGATGCCGGGATGCCAGCAACGAAGGTTAAGTTTGATTCCAATAAATCAGTCGGACAAGCTTTAGAAGAAGTTGAGGCGGGTGATGTTGTGATTAACCCCGTTGTTCAGGACGAAGGGGAATAAGATGGTTGATTTTCCGCAGTTAGATTTGGCGGCGCAAGAGGCACAAGCCACTCTGCAAACCAACTATGGTAATATTGACCTGATTTTTTTTGCAGAACAAGCACCCAAGGCGGTTGAAAACTTTTTGACCCATGCCAAGGAAGGTTATTACGATGGCGTTATCTTTCATCGAGTGATTCCTGATTTTATGATTCAGGGGGGAGACCCTGATGGTTCTGGTCGTGGTGGTGAAAGTATTTGGGGTAAGCCCTTTGAGGATGAATTCTCAGATGACTTGTTTAACCTCCGTGGCGCTTTATCAATGGCTAATGCTGGACCAAAGACAAACGGATCACAGTTCTTCATTGTTCAGGCGAGTCATTTTCCTAAGCAAATGGAGGCAGCCCTCAAGGGATTACCTGATGAAATTCAAACTGCCTACCAAGAAAATGGGGGAACCCCATGGTTGGATGGCAAGCATACTGTCTTTGGTCAAGTTGTGGCTGGGATGGATGTTGTCGATAAGATTGCTAAGGCAAAAGCTGACTATGCTGACCGCCCAATCGATGATATTATCATTGAAAAAGTCGTCCTTCACTAAAAGTGTTGGGCGCTTTTTGCTATAATGAAGACAGTAGGAGAAAAAAGATGCCTTATAAAATTGGACAGCTAGTGACAGGAACCGTTACTGGTATTCAGCCCTATGGTGGCTTTATCAAATTAGACGAGCAAACTCAAGGTTTGGTTCATATTTCGGAGTTCAAATCAGGGATTGTCAAGGATTTGAACGGGGAATTGAAAGTCGGTGACCAGGTACAGGTGATTGTATTGGATATTGATCAGTATACTGGTAAAATTTCGCTTTCCCTTCGTCAAGTTGGCATCATGCCACTTAAAGACACGCCAATTATCAAGAACAATAGTGTGAAACGGCATTTCTGGACGAACTATCATTTGGACTACGGTTTTGAACCAATTGCTTTAGCCTTGCCAGGTTGGATTGAGGAAGCAAAGAAAAGAATTAGCTGAG
The DNA here is from genome assembly GCF_024029775.1 of Fructobacillus americanaquae. Classification (GTDB taxonomy): domain Bacteria; phylum Bacillota; class Bacilli; order Lactobacillales; family Lactobacillaceae; genus Fructobacillus; species Fructobacillus americanaquae. Next base: position 494,810 of record NZ_CP097122.1, on the reverse strand, counting down.
GAGTACTAGATGACAATGGTAGCAGCAACGGTTATTGCATATGACCACGATATTCCCTATTTTTTAGTGCATCAAAAAGATACTGGTGATCATTTTTGGGCAGTTAAGGTTCACCATCATGAGGAGAAAACTTCTTTGGGAACAATTTTGTCCGCTTTTCAAAAGGTCGGTGTAACTAATTTTGACGATTGGCGCTTGGGTGAGCTGGCTACTGCAGTTGAAGAGGAAGGCCATGCCGAGTCATTATATTCCTTTCATGTGATTAACTATCAGGCATTACAGCAACAGTTACCGAAGGAGCTGGTCTTTAAGAGTGCGGATGAAATCCGTGAATTATTGACGACAATCCAGCCATCGACATTCACGTCTTTTGATGCTAATTGATGTTAATTGACAATTCGCTGATTAATAAAAATAACGTTCGGATTTTATCCGTTAATAAAAGGGCGAAAGAATTCATCTTTCGCCCTTTTAGAATCGATTTAAAAACATCGAGAAAACTATTGACGAGTAGTCAGGTAGGCGCTATACTAATTATTGTTCGTTACGAAGCAAAGCTGCTTCGAGCGAGGCGCTGGTTGTCAGAGATGACCGGCAGTTGATAAAAGTTCATCAGAAAGTTGTTGACAAGCTTCAACATTCCTGATAAACTAATCAAGTTGCCCTAACAAAGCAACTCAAATAACTTTCTAAATTAGTTGTTGACTTTAGGTCACAGCTGAGGTAAGATAAATGAGTTGCCCAACAAGGCATCGCACATTGAAAACTGAACAAAACTTTGAACAAACAAATCTGTAACGGTGGCTACTTGGTAAGTAGTCACAAACAAATTTGCGAAGTCAATTCGTAACAAACAATAAACGGATAGGCGTTATCGAGAGATAGCAACTAGTCAGTTTAATCGAAGAGCAATCTTCAAACTTTTAACATGAGAGTTTGATCCTGGCTCAGGATGAACGCTGGCGGCGTGCCTAATACATGCAAGTCGAACGCGCAGCGAAGAGTGCTTGCACTCTTCAAGCGAGTGGCGAACGGGTGAGTAACACGTGAATAACCTACCGAAAAGCAGGGGATAACATTTGGAAACAGATGCTAATACCGTATAAAACGTGCTGTCGCATGACAGAACGTTAAAAGGTCCGTTTGGACCACTTTTTGATGGATTCGCGGTGCATTAGTTAGTTGGTAGGGTAAAGGCCTACCAAGACAATGATGCATAGCCGAGTTGAGAGACTGACCGGCCACATTGGGACTGAGACACGGCCCAAACTCCTACGGGAGGCTGCAGTAGGGAATCTTCCACAATGGGCGCAAGCCTGATGGAGCAACGCCGCGTGTGTGATGAAGGCTTTCGGGTCGTAAAGCACTGTTGTATGGGAAGAACGGTAAGGGTAGGAAATGATCTTTACATGACGGTACCATACCAGAAAGGGACGGCTAAATACGTGCCAGCAGCCGCGGTAATACGTATGTCCCGAGCGTTATCCGGATTTATTGGGCGTAAAGCGAGCGCAGACGGTTCGATAAGTCTGAAGTGAAAGCCCACAGCTCAACTGTGGAAGTGCTTTGGAAACTGTCGAACTTGAGTGCAGTAGAGGTAAGTGGAACTCCATGTGTAGCGGTGGAATGCGTAGATATATGGAAGAACACCAGTGGCGAAGGCGGCTTACTGGACTGCAACTGACGTTGAGGCTCGAAAGTGTGGGTAGCAAACAGGATTAGATACCCTGGTAGTCCACACCGTAAACGATGAACACTAGGTGTTAGAGGGTTTCCGCCCTTTAGTGCCGAAGCTAACGCATTAAGTGTTCCGCCTGGGGAGTACGACCGCAAGGTTGAAACTCAAAGGAATTGACGGGGACCCGCACAAGCGGTGGAGCATGTGGTTTAATTCGAAGCAACGCGAAGAACCTTACCAGGTCTTGACATCCTTTGAAGGTACTAGAGATAGTGCTGTTTTCTTCGGAAACAAAGTGACAGGTGGTGCATGGCCGTCGTCAGCTCGTGTCGTGAGATGTTGGGTTAAGTCCCGCAACGAGCGCAACCCTTATGTTTAGTTGCCAGCATTCAGTTGGGCACTCTAGACAGACTGCCGGTGACAAACCGGAGGAAGGCGGGGACGACGTCAGGTCATCATGCCCCTTATGACCTGGGCTACACACGTGCTACAATGGCGTATACAACGAGCAGCGAACTCGCGAGGGTAAGCGAATCTCTTAAAGTACGTCTCAGTTCGGATTGTAGTCTGCAACTCGACTACATGAAGTCGGAATCGCTAGTAATCGCGGATCAGCATGCCGCGGTGAATAC